>NZ_NHSK01000171.1 GCF_016653355.1 Rhodoplanes elegans
GGTGTGGGCCGAAGGACTTCATCGGGCTTGTTTTATCGCGGACATACGGAAAGACGCGAGCTTGTCGCCACCGGGCGGGACATTATTTTGACGGACTGTATACACCGCGCCGTGTACCACAGATCCGGCACCCGCTGCACGACCGGTATGACCCAGCGAGGCTCCCTCGCCATGGCACACATTCTGGTGGTCGACGACGACGAGCTTCTCCGGGTCGTGCTCAGCCGCGCCCTGACAGAGGCCGGGCACACCATCTCGGCGGCCGCCAGCGGACGCACCGCGCTGGAGAGCCTGGAGACCGACGCCTACGACCTCGTGATCTGCGACGTGTTCATGCCCGAGATGGACGGGTTCGAGACGCTGCGCGCCGTGAAAGAGCGCGTCCCCGACCTGCCCGTGGTGGCGATCTCGGCCGAGCGGCGGTCGCGGCCCGGGGTGCCGTCGCCCGACTTCCTGGAGATGGCGGTCGCGCTCGGCGCCACGGCGGGGTTGCGCAAGCCGCTGGACCTGAAGGCGCTGAAGGCGCTGGTCGCGCGCTGCCTCGCCGCCGACGAGACGAGCGCCCCGGACACCTCCAGGGACCCGTCCGAGGCGGGCTGAGAGGGCTGCGCCGCGAATGCCTCGCAGTCGCGGGCAAAGCCCGGAAAAGACCGTACTTCCAAATACTTCCAGGCGATGGTAGCGGATCCGGCGAACCCGACACGAAACGCCGGATACGTCGCCGAGGGCCGCATGCGCGAGACGATCGAACGATACGGGCTGGTCGCGATCGCCCTCGCCGGCCTCGTCGCCGGCCTCGCGGCCTGGGCGGTCGGCGCGCCCGGCGTCGCCCACTGGTCGTGGTTCGCCGGAACCCTGCCCGTCGTGGTCGCGCTGGCGATCTCGATCGTGCGGGCGCTCGCCGCCGGGCGCATGGGGGTCGACGCCGTCGCCTTCGTGTCGATGAGCGCCGCCCTCGTCTTCGGCGAGCCGCTCGCCGGCGTCGTCGTCGCCATCATGTACACGGGCGGCAACGTGCTCGAGGACATCGCGGTGGCCCGCGCCGAGCGCGATCTCCGCGCCCTCGTGGATCGCGCCCCGCGCCTCGCCCATCGCCGCGGCGGCGACATGGTCGAGGACGTGCCGATCGACGCGGTGGCGATCGGCGACGTGCTCGTGGTGCGGGCCGGTGAGGTGGTGCCGGTCGACGGCACCGTCACGGGCGCCGCGGCGGCGATCGACGAGTCGGCGCTGACCGGCGAGGCGCTCCCGGTCACCCGCCGGGCCGGCGAGGAGGTCCGCAGCGGCACCGTCAATGTCGGCGAGACCTTCGAGATGCGAGCCCGGGCGACCGCCGGCGAGAGCACCTATGCCGGGATCGTCCGCCTCGTGACGGCGGCGCAGACCGCCAAGGCGCCGTTCATCCGCATCGCCGACCGCTACGCGCTCCTGCTCCTGCCGGCGACGCTGGCGCTGGCCGGGCTCGCCTGGGCGCTGTCCGGCGACCCGATCCGGGCGCTCGCCGTGCTGGTCGCCTCGACCCCCTGCCCGCTGATCCTCGCCGCCCCGGTCGCCTTCATCGCCGGCGTGTCGCAGGCGGCCCGCCATGGCATCCTGGTGAAGGGCGGCGGCGCCCTGGAGGCGCTCGCCACGACCGTGACGGTCATGTTCGACAAGACCGGCACGCTCACGGTCGGCGGCGCCCGGCTGGTGGCGATCGAGACCGCACCGGGCGAGAGCGCCGCAGAGGTGCTGCGGCTCGCCGCCTCGCTGGAGCAGGCGTCGCACCACGTCGTCGCCGGCGCCATCGTGGCCGCCGCGGCGGCCCAGGATCTCGCGCTCGCGATGCCGACCGAGGTGCGCGAGGCGATGGGCTCCGGTCTCGAAGGCCGGGTCGGCGGCCGCGTCGTCTGCGTCGGCTCGCAGTCGATCGCGTTCGGCGTCGCGCGGCTGCCCGACTGGGCGACGCGGGCGCTGCGCCGCGCCTCCTGGCGCTCGGCGCTCGCCGTGTTCGTCACGGTCGACGGCAAGCCCGCCGGCGCGCTCCTCCTCGCCGACGAGCTGCGCAAGGAGACGCCGCGCGCCATCCAGCTCCTGCGCGGCGCCGGCATCCGCCGCATCATGATGGTGACGGGTGACCGCGCCGACGCCGCCGAGACGATCGGGGCGGCGCTCGACCTCGACGCCGTGCTGGCCGACCGCTCGCCCTCCGACAAGGTCGACGCGGTCAAGACCGAGCAGCGCCTCGCCGCCACCCTGATGGTCGGCGACGGCATCAACGACGCCCCGGCGCTCGCCGCCGCCGGGGTCGGCATCGCCATGGGCGCGCGCGGCGCCTCGGCCTCCTCCGAGGCCGCCGACGTGGTGATCCTGGTCGACCGGCTCGATCGCGTCGCCCAGGCCGTGACGGTGGCGCGCCGCGCGCGCCACATCGCGGTCCAGAGCATCGTGGTCGGGATGTCGCTGTCCGGCGTCGCCATGGTGGCGGCCGCCTTCGGCTATCTCAGCCCGGTCGCCGGCGCCCTGACCCAGGAGGCGATCGACGTCGCCGTCATCCTCAACGCCCTGCGGGCGCTCGGCCCCGGTCGCGGCGCCGCCCGGGGTCAGCGCACCATGTCGTCCACGGCGGCGCAGGATCTGCGCGAGGACCACGCCCGGCTGGAGCGCAGCCTCGACACGCTGCGCGGCATCGCCGACGCCCTCGACGACGCCGGGCCGGAGGAGGCCGTGCGGCTGATCCGCGAGGCGGAACGGCTGGTCGCCGAGGAGGTGGTGGCGCACGAGCGCGACGACGAGGCCGAGGTCTACCCGTCCCTCACCCGCTATCTCGCCGACAGCCACGGCCTCTCGGCGATGAGCCGGGCGCATCGCGAGATCCAGCACCTCGCCCGCCTGCTCTCCCGCCTCGCCGACGGTCTCGCCCCCGCGGACGTCGACCGCTACCTGGTGCGCGACGCCCAGCGGGTGATCGAATCGATCGAGGCGCTGGTGCGCATCCATAACGCCCAGGAGGAGGACATCTACGAGCACGCCGTGGCGGCCTGAGCCGCGCGACTGCCCCACCGTGGTGGATAACCCGCCGGGAGGACCGGGCCGAGATACCATCGGCGGAGAGAAATCCTTGATTCTCCGATGGGTCGGCCGCTCCCGGCTCGACCTGCGCGCCGCGGCGCGCTAAGATTCGTTAAAATGGCATTCAGCCCATGACCCTTCTGTTTCATCGCCTATTCGGCGGCCGCAGCCTCTGCGTCAGACGCAGTCCTGTCCGACACGGTCCTGTCGGACGCAGTCCTGACCGACGCAGTGCCGTCCGATGCCGCCCCGTTCGATGCTGATCGAGGATCCGTTGCGTACGCGAACCGTCCGGGCCGCCAACGAGCCCGTCGACCTTCCGGCCTTGGAGCCGATCACCACCACCGAGGCGCTCGCCGCCGTTTGCGACCGCATGGCGGCGCATCCCTTCGTGACGGTCGACACCGAGTTCCTGCGCGAGAGCACCTACTACCCGCTGCTGTGCGTCGCCCAGATGGCGAGCCCCGACGAGGCCGTGGTGATCGACACGCTCGCCGAGGGCATCGATCTTTCGCCGTTCTGGGCCCTGATGGCCAACGACAAGGTCCTCAAGGTCTTCCACGCCGCGCGCCAGGACATCGAGATCGTCTGGCACATGGCGTCGCTGATCCCGACCCCGATCTTCGACACCCAGGTCGCCGCGATGGTGCTGGGTTACGGCGACGCGATCTCCTACGATCAGCTCGTGCAGCGCATAACCGGCGACAATCTCGACAAGTCGCACCGCTTCACCGACTGGTCGCGGCGGCCCCTGACACCCGCCCAGACCTACTACGCCGTGTCCGACGTCACCCATCTGCGCGATGTCTATATGGCGCTGTCGGACGACCTCGCGAAGCGCGGCCGCACCAACTGGGTCGACGAGGAGATGGAGATCCTCACCTCGCCGTCGACCTACCGGTCGGATCCGGAGACCGCGTGGGAGCGGCTGAAGAGCCGGGTGCGAAAGCCCAAGGAGCTCGCCATCTTGATCGAGGTCGCCGCCTGGCGCGAGCGCGAGGCGCAGGCCCGCGACGTGCCGCGGGGCCGCGTGCTCAAGGACGACGTCATCGGCGAGATCGCCCTGCAGGCGCCGACGACGGCCGAGCGCCTCGCCTCGCTGCGCTCGCTGCCGAAGGGCTTCGAGCGCTCGCGCTGGGGCCAGGACATCCTGGAAGCCATCAAGGCCGGCGTCGCCCGCGATCCGAAGACGCTGCCGCCGATCGAGCGCCACCGTCCGATGACGAACGGCAGCGCCACGGTCGAGCTGCTGAAGGTGCTGCTGCGGATGACGGCGGAGCGCCACGGCGTCGCCGCCAAGGTGATCGCCACGGTCGACGATCTCGAGCACATCGCGGCCGACGACGAGGCCGACGTGCGCGCCCTCAAAGGCTGGCGGCGCGAGCTGTTCGGCGAGAAGGCGCTCGCCCTCAAGCACGGCCGCCTGTCGCTCGCCGTCGAGCGCGGTCGCGTGGTGGCGATCGAGCGCGAGTGAGGCGGTCGCGCGGCGCGACACGCGCCTGTTGCGACGCTCCTGCTCGCCGGCACTCCCCGGTGCGGTCGTCGAAATCCCGTCGCGCGTGTGGAAGAACAATTCAAAGTGCAATTCGTCGAAGATCTGTAGCCCATAGGGCTTAGGCGATGTCGATTCGCAGTCACACCCGCGTGAACGATGTTCCGACAAGCTGAATTAATCGGCTGAATCGGGAAAAACGCCGACATTGTTTCAAAGTTTAGTAAGTTCGCACCGGCAGTCTCACGCAAGTCGATCTCGCGCCGCCGGAGTCTGCAATGCGCCGTTTTTTGTCCTCGCGTTCGCCTGCCGCCACGCTCGCCGCCCTCGAACGGTCCCAGGCCGTCATCGAGTTCCAGATGGACGGCACCATCATCACGGCGAACAAGAACTTCCTCGACGCCATGGGCTACGGGCTGGACGAGATCCGCGGCAAGCACCACCGCATGTTCGTCGACCCGGCCTACGGTGACAGCCCGGCCTATCGGGAGTTCTGGGCGAAGCTCAATCGCGGCGAGTTCGAGCGGGCGCAGTTCAAGCGGTTCGGCAAGGGCGGCAAGGAGGTGTGGATCGAGGCCTCCTACAATCCGGTGCTCGACGGGCGCGGCAAGCCGTTCAAGGTGGTGAAGTACGCCACCGACATCACCGCGCAGAAGCTCGAATACGCCGACCTGCTCGGCAAGGTGAACGCCATGGGGCGTTCGCAGGCCGTGATCGAGTTCAATCTCGACGGCACGATCATCACGGCGAACGAGAACTTCCTCGCCGTGCTCGGCTACACGCTCGCCGAGATCCAGGGCAAGCACCACAGCCTGTTCGTCGATCCGGCCGAGCGCGCGGGCGCCGACTACAAGCGCTTCTGGGAGGCGCTCAATCGCGGCGAGTTCCAGGCCCGCCAGTATCGCCGCATCGGCAAGGGCGGCAAGGAGGTCTGGATCGAGGCTTCCTACAACCCGATCTTCGACATGAACGGCCGCGTCTACAAGGTCGTGAAGTTCGCCACCGACCTGTCGAAGCGCAAGGCCGAGAACGCCGCGCTCGCCGACACGTTCGAGCAGACGGTCAAGTCGCTGGTCGGCACCGTCGCGGCCTCCGCCGACGAGATGCAGCACGAGGCGCAGTCGCTCGCCGCCGCGGCCGAGCAGACCACGGTTCAGTCGACCACCATGGCGGTCGCGTCGGAGGAGCTGAGCACCTCGGCGCGCGAGATCGCCCGCCAGCTCACCGAGGCGACCCGGATCATCGACACCGCAGTGACCGAGGCGCAGAAGTCCGACAAGCTGGTCGGCGAGCTGCTCCACGCCGCCGACAAGGTCGGCGAGGTGACCAAGATGATCGCCCAGATCGCCGCGCAGACCAATCTGCTGGCCCTCAACGCCACCATCGAGGCGGCGCGCGCCGGCGAGGCCGGCAAGGGCTTCAGCGTCGTCGCCTCCGAGGTGAAGACGCTCGCCAGCCAGACTGGCAAGGCGACCGAGGAGATCGAGCAGCAAATCCGCGGCATCCAGGAGTCGACCAAGATCACGGCGGCGACCATCCAGGAGTTCGGCCGGGTGATCTCGCGGATCAGCGAGGTGAACACCTCGATCTCGGGCGCCGTCGAGGAGCAGTCCGCCGCCACCGGCGAGGTGTCGGCCAACATCGCCGGCGTCAAGCAGGCGGCCGAGGACACCGGGCGGTCGTCGAACCAGCTGCTCGGCGGCTCGCGCTCGCTGCAGGACCGCGCCGGTGAGCTCGCCTCGAGGGTCGACGACTTCCTGATGCGCGTGCGCGCGATGTGAGGCGCCGAGGGCGCCGTCGCGGTGCGCTAGACGATCAGCGCCTCGCGGCCGATCAGGCGGGCGAGCTGACGCAGGCGGTTGGCGACGCGCTCGCCGCCGAGCGTCGCGTATGTCTCGCCGAGCACGAGCTGGAGCTGGCCGCGGCGCACCACCAGGGGCACGGTCGGCAGCAGGTTCGGCATCGCGGCGGAGAGCAGATAGCCGACCCGCATGGCACCACCGAGGATACGCGCCCGGTCGATCATCCGGGTGGTGACGAGCTCGCGCACGGTCGATGGCAGCTCGCCCTCGAACAGCCCGACATGGCGGAAGTAGACGGCGAGCGCCACGAAGTTCCGGCCCGGATGGTCGACGCCGAGCAGATTGGCGTGCGAGATGACGTCGAGCGACTGCTGGCCGCGATAGTCCGGATGCGCCCGCCAGGCGATGTCGCCGAGCAGGCAGGCGACGTGGCGCAGCCGCTTCTCGTCGGCCGTCTCCTCGATGCCGGTCGACGCCATGAAGCGATCGGTCCAGTCGATCAGCTCGAGCCCGTGCTCGGGCGAGCGTGACCGCAGCACGTTCAGCTCCATGGCGGCGGCGATCAGCGGATCGCGCTTGCGCTCGCGCTCGGGCAGCGCCGAGAACAACAGGCCCTCGCGCACGCCGGCGGCCGAGACGACGATCTCGCGCGGCTTCGCGGCCCGGATGATGTGCTCCAGCACCACGGCGGCGTAGCCGAGCAGCGGCCGGCGGAACTCGTTGACCGACTCGATCTGCGACAGCGTGTCAGCGTTGACGCGGCGCACCAGCCGGGCGAACTCCAGCGCCTCGCGGGCCGGGATCACGTAGTTCTGCATCACGTGCAGCGGATAGCCGGTCTGGCGCATGTGCAGGCGGGTGAGCGCACGCCAGGTGCCGCCGACCGCGTAGAAGGCGCGCCCCTGCCCGGCCTTGAGGAACTTCACGGCGCGCAGCGCCTCGTCGACGATCTTGTCGGCCTTCTTGAGCGAGCGCGCCGAGAGGTCCTGCAGCGCGAGCCCGCCGAGCGGCAGCGAGGCGCCGCCGGCGAGCCGGGTGCCCTTCACGTCGACGAGCTCCAGCGAGCCGCCGCCGAGATCGCCGACGATGCCGTCCGGCCGGTGGATGCCGGAGACGACGCCGAGCGCCGAGAGCGTCGCCTCGCGCTTGCCGGAGAGCACGTCGATCTCGACGCCGCAGATCGCCTTCGCCTCGCGGATGAACTGCGGTCCGTTCTTCGCCTCGCGGCAGGCGGCCGTGGCGATCACCCACAGCCGCTCGACGCCCATCACGTCGCACAGCATGCGGAAGCGCTGCAGCGCCGCGAGCGCGCGCGCCACCGCGTCGGGCGCCAGGAGGCCGGTGGTGAGCACCTCGCGGCCGAGCCCGGCCAGCACCTTCTCGTTGAAGATCGGGGTCGGGCTGCGGCAGAGGCCTTCGTAGGCGACGAGACGGATCGAGTTCGAGCCGATGTCGATGACGGCGACCGGCGGCCCGACGTCGAGCCGACCGGGAGGGACGGCGGGCGCCGTCTTGGTGCGCTTAAGCACGGTCTCCCCGCCGGGTGAAGCTGCGCGGCGAGGAGTCCTTCACGGACTTGCCGCGGCCAGACAGACTCGGATTTGTCATGAAGTACTTATGCGCGTTGAAGGGCTCTTCGCCGGACGCCGCCTTGATACGCGTCGAGCTGCCGTCGGGCAAGAGCGTCCAGCTCTGCTCGTTGTCCTTCAGGTTCGCCATCATGATCTGGTCGAGCACCTGCTCGTGCACGGTCGCGTTGAGAATCGGGCACAGCACCTCGACGCGGCGGTCGAGATTGCGCGGCATCATGTCGGCCGACGAGATGTAGACATGCGCCTTCGGGTTCGGCAGCGCGGCGCCGTTGCCGAAGCAGTAGATGCGGCCGTGCTCCAGGAAGCGGCCGATGATCGACTTCACCTTGATGTTGTCGGAGAGGCCGGGCACGCCGGGGCGCAGGCAGCAGATGCCGCGCACCACGAGGTCGATCTTCACGCCGGCCTGCGAGGCGTCGTAGAGCGCGTCGATGATGCCGGGATCGACCAGCGAGTTCATCTTCATCCAGATCGCCGCCGGCTTGCCGGCGCGCGCGTTGTCGGCCTCCTCGCCGATGTGGCGGAGCATGCGCTCGCGCAGGTCGAGCGGCGACACCGCCAGCCGCTCGAGCCCGGCCGGCTCGGCATAGCCGGTGATGAAGTTGAACACCCGCGAGACGTCGCGGGCGACCGCCGGATCGGCCGTGAAGTACGAGAGGTCGGTGTAGATGCGCGCCGTCTGCGGATGATAGTTGCCGGTGCCGGTGTGCACGTAGGACACCGGCTGGCCGTTCTCGCGGCGGATCACGAGCGACAGCTTGGCGTGCGTCTTCAGCTCGATGAAGCCGTAGACCACCTGGGCGCCGGCGCGCTCGAGGTCGCGCGCCCAGCGGATGTTCGCCTCCTCGTCGAAGCGCGCCTTCAGCTCGACGACGGCCGTCACCGACTTGCCGAGCTCGGCCGCCTCGGCGAGCGCCCGGACGATCGGTGAGTCCTTGGAGGTGCGATAGAGCGTCTGCTTGATCGCGAGGACGTCCGGATCGCGCGCCGCCTGCTCGAGGAACTGCACGACGACGTCGAACGACTCGTAAGGGTGGTGGACGATCAGATCCTTCTGCCGGATCGCCGCGAAGCAGTCGCCGGCGTGGTCGCGGATGCGCTCGGGGAAGCGCGGATTGTAGGGCACGAACTCGAGATCGGGCCGGTCGAGCGACGTGAGCTGCGACCACTCCGACAGGGCGAGCACGCCGTCGATGCGGAACACCTCGTCGTCGGCGACGGCGAGCGCGCGCTGGACGAAGCGCTGCAGCTCGGGCGGCATCGCCGCGTCGAGCTCGAGCCGGATCACCGAGCCGCGGCGGCGGCGCTTGAGCGCCGTCTCGTAGAGGAGGACAAGGTCCTCGGCCTCCTCCTCGATCTCCACCTCGGAGTCGCGCAACACCCGGAAGCCCGCCTGCCCCTTCAGCGCATAGCCCGGGAACAGCCGCGGGATGAACAGCGCGATGGCGTGCTCCAGCGTGATCAGCCGGATGACGCCCTCCTCGCCGCCGGTGAGCCGGATGAAGCGCTCGATCTTCGGCGGCACCCGGATCAGCGCGTTCATGGCGCGCCCGTCGCGGCTGCGCGAGAGCTGCAGCGCGAGCGAGAAGCCGAAATTCGGGATGAACGGGAACGGATGCGCCGGGTCGATGGCGAGCGGGGTGAGGATCGGGAAGATGTGGGTGAGGAAGTGATCCTCCAGCCAGGCGCGCTCGCCCTTGTGGAGATCGGCGGCCTCGACGAACACGATCCGCTGCGCGGCGAGCTCGGTCTTCAGCGCGCGCCACAGCCGCTGCTGCTCCTCGCCGAGCGCCTGGACGCTCTCGTTGATGCGGGCGAGCTGCTCGCTCGGGGTGAGGCCGTCCGGGCTCTTGGTGGCGATGCCCTCGCGCACCTGGCCCTTCAGGCCGGCGACCCGGACCACGAAGAACTCGTCCAGGTTGTTGGCCGAGATCGACAGGAAGCGGACCCGCTCCAGCAAGGGGTGGTTGGGGTTCGCCGATTCCTCCAGCACGCGTCGGTTGAACTGGAGCCAGGACAGCTCGCGATTGATGTAGCGGGTCGGATCGTGCGGCCGCTTGCGCTTGGCGGGCTTGGGGGCGACCGGCGCGATCCCCGACACGCCGGGAACCACGACCGTCGGATCGATGTCTTGCTGGTCGACCATGCTGCTTTGGGCCTCGATGCTGTTCTGGGCCTCGATGTCCTGGGCCATGCTGTCTTGGGCCATGCTGTCCTGTTCGGGCCGTTCCGGCCGGACCGTTCCGTCCGGCAGCCGGGCGCTCCGCCACCGGCCGGTTGCGTCGCCCGAGTCTCGACTATGGGCGCCCCGGCGCGGCAAGGCCAGCCCGGGCCGCGGCGGCATCCGGTAGCATGGTGACGCAGACGCTCAGGCGCCGCCGCCGCCCGGCCCCGCCGGCGCGCCGTCGCCGTGCTCGTCGTGCTCGTCGTCCTCCGCGGCCTCCCCGCCCGCTTCGGCCCGCCCCAAAACCTCGACGGCGAGCGCCCGGGTCACCGGCCGCTTGCGGCGCAGCCCCTCCTGGTCGAGCGCCGCCACCACGGCCCGAGC
Organism: Rhodoplanes elegans; assembly: GCF_016653355.1. Lineage (GTDB taxonomy): Bacteria > Pseudomonadota > Alphaproteobacteria > Rhizobiales > Xanthobacteraceae > Rhodoplanes > Rhodoplanes elegans. Next base: position 10,486 of record NZ_NHSK01000171.1, read on the forward strand.
GGCGGCGAGCGAGCGTTCGATCCGCCGCTCGACATAGGTGAGCAGCCCCTCGTCGACGGCGAGCTGGCGATCGGCGAACAGCTTCACGAGGACGGCGCGCAGCAGCGCCGCGTCCGGGACCTCGATCTGGACCACCGGCATGGCGCGCAGCCGCGAATGCAGGTCGGGCAGCCGCAGCGTCCAGCCGGCCGGCGGCGTCGTCGCGGTGAGGAGCAGGAAGGTGCCCTGGGCGCGGGCGAGGTTGAGGAGGTGGAACAGCGCCACCTCGTCGACGCCGGGCGCGACGTCGTCGATCACCAGGGCGCCGGCGGAGAGCGCCTCGGGCACGCCGGCCTCGGTCAGGGCGGCGGCCGGCAGCACGCGGGCGCCGGCCCGCTCGGCCCAGATCGCCGCGAGATGGCTCTTGCCGGTCCCGACCGGGCCGGCCACCACCAGGCCGCGAGCCGGCCAGTCGGGCCAGCGGTCGACGAGGCCGAGCGCCGTCGCGTTCGACGGGCTCTCCAGGAAGTCGTCGCGGGAGAAGCTCTCGGGATGCTCCAGGCCGAGCGCGAGCTGCCCCGGATCGGTGGGGCGGAGCACCATCAGCCGGGCTCGCTCTCGGCCGCCAGGTGGCGGACCCATTCGCGCGTGTAGAAGCCGATCGAGAGGAGCGTCGTCGCCGCCACCATGTACATGATGATCGATTGCAGCGGCTGCGCGTCGAACTCGAAGCCTAGCGCGCCGAGCACCAGCGAGGCGAAGACGATCTGCACCACCGTGTTGACCTTGGAGATCGCCAGCGGCCGCACCTTGATCGGCTTGCCGAGCAGTAGCGTCAGCGTCACGGCGCCGACGATGAGGATGTCGCGCGACACGACGAGGATCACCAGCCACAGCGGGATGCGGCCGAACCAGCCGAGCCCGACGAAGATCGCGACGATCAGCATCTTGTCGGCGAGCGGATCGAGATGGGCGCCGAAGTCGGTGGTCATCCCGAAGCGCTTGGCCAGGAACCCGTCGACCGCGTCGCTGACGCCGGCGGCGACGAACAGGAGGAAGGCCAGCCGCATCTCGCCCGCGGCGATCGCCCACACCAGCACCGGCACCATGAGGATGCGGACGATGGTCACGATATTCGGGAGATTGTTAACGACGCTCGGAAAATTCACGCTCGACCCCGGCTCACCCGGACCCGGCCCCGGTCCGGCACACAGATGTCCTCGATTATTCCTTTGGCGAACCTGAATTTCTTATTGTGATCGGCAGCGTTGCGCCAGACCCGATTCCGCCGTACCACCCCGCATCTTCGACGCACCCGACCTGCGAGGCCGTAACCCATGAGCGAGACCAGCCGACCGGGCCTGACCTATGCCGACGCGGGTGTCGACATCGACGCCGGCAACCGCCTGGTCGACCTCATCAAGCCGCTCGTGCGGGCGACCCGGCGGGCGGGCGCCGACGCCGAGATCGGCGGCTTCGGGGCGGTGTTCGATCTCAAGCCGGCCGGGTTCAAGGACCCGGTCCTGGTCGCCGCGACCGACGGGGTCGGCACCAAGCTGAAGATCGCGGTGGAGACCGGCCGGCACGCCACGATCGGCATCGACCTCGTCGCCATGTCGGTCAACGACCTCGTCGTCCAGGGCGCCGAGCCCCTCTTCTTCCTCGACTATTTCGCCTGCGGCCGGCTCGACCCGGAGCGCGCGGCGGCGATCGTCGGCGGCATCGCCGAGGGCTGCCGGCAGGCCGGCTGCGCTCTGATCGGCGGCGAGACGGCCGAGATGCCGGGCGTCTACCAGGGCGACGACTACGACCTCGCCGGCTTCGCGGTCGGCGCCGCCGAGCGCGACGGCCTGCTGCCGCGGCCGGTCGCCGCCGGCGACGCGGTGCTCGGTCTCGCGTCCTCGGGCGTGCATTCGAACGGCTACTCGCTGGTGCGCAGGATCGTCGCGCGCTCCGGCCTCGCCTGGGATGCGCCCGCCCCGTTCGACCCGGTCCGCTCGCTCGGCGAGGCACTGCTCGCGCCGACCCGCATCTATGTCGCCGGGTGCCTCGCCGCGATGCGCGAGACCCGGGCCGTCAAGGCCTTCGCCCACATCACCGGCGGCGGCTTCCCGGACAACATCCCGCGCGTGCTCGGCAAGGGCCAGGGCGTGCGCATCGACCTCGACGCCGTGCCGGTACCCCCGGTGTTCGGCTGGCTCGCGAAGACCGGCGGGGTCGAGATGCTAGAGATGCTGCGCACCTTCAACTGCGGCGTCGGTATGATCGCCGTCACGGCGCCCGAGGAGGCCGACGCGGTCGCGGCCGCGCTGACCCGCGCCGGCGAGAGCGTGTCGCGCATCGGCACCGTGGTCGACGCCGCGCCGGACGCGCCGCGGGTGACCTATACGGGCCGCCTCGCGCTCGACGCCTGAGCGGAAGGGCGGCGGACGATGACGAGCGCCGAGAAGACGCGCACCGGGGCGGGTCGCGCAAGAGTGGCGATCCTGATCTCGGGGCGCGGCTCCAACATGGCGGCGCTGATCGAGGCCGCCGCCGACCCGGCCTTCCCGGCCGAGATCGTGCTCGTCCTCTCCAACCGCCCCGACGCCGCCGGCCTCCTCCGCGCGGCCGAGGCGGGCATTCCGACCGAGGTCGTCGACCACAAGCCGTTCGGCAAGGATCGCGAGGCGTTCGACCGGGCGATGGACGCAGTGCTGCGCGACCACGGCATCGAGATCGTCTGCCTGGCCGGCTTCATGCGGCTGCTCTCGGCGTGGTTCGTCGGCGCCTGGGAGGGACGGATGATCAACGTCCACCCGGCCCTGCTGCCGTCGTTCAAGGGGCTCGACACCCACGCGCGCGCCCTCACGGCCGGCGTGCGGCTGCACGGCGCCACCGTGCATCTGGTCGTGCCGGAGATGGATTCGGGGCCCATCATCGTGCAGGGCGCCGTCCCGGTCGGCGACGACGACACCGAGGCGAGCCTCGCCGTGCGCGTGCTCGCGGTCGAGCACCGCATCTATCCGCTCGCCCTGCGCTGGCTCGCCGAAGGCCGCATCATGGTCGCTGACGGCCGCTGCCGCATTTCCGGCGCGGCGGCGCCCGAGGGGGCGATGATCGCGCCGGCGCTCTGACGCGATCGCGGCCGTGTCGCCATGCTGTCGCCAAGAGCGGCGGTATGAGTCCGGCGCACACGCATTCGCCCCCGAGGACTGCATGATCACGCTGTACGGCTTCGGCCCCGCCTTCGGGCTGCCCGACCCGAGCCCGTTCGTCACCAAGGCCGAGACGCTCTTGAAGATGGCCGCCGTGCCCTACCGGTCCGTGGCCGGCAACCTGCGCAAGGCGCCGAAGGGCAAGCTGCCCTATATCGACGACGACGGCGCCGTGATCGCCGATTCGACGCTGATCCGCTGGCATCTCGAGAAGAAGTACGGGCTCGCCCTCGACAAAGATCTGACCGACGCGCAGCGCGCCGTCGCCTGGGCGTTCGAGAAGATGATCGAGGAGCACCTGTACTGGGCCTTCGTCCACGCCCGCTGGATCGACGACGCCAATTTCGACCGTGGCCCGCGGCAGTTCTTCGGCGCCGTGCCGGCCCCGATGCGCGGTCTCGTCATCGCCATGGTCCGCCGCGGCGTGCGCCGCGACCTCCACGCGCAGGGCCTGGCGCGGCATTCGCCCGAGGACATGCTGCGGCTCGGCACCCGCTCGATCGACGCGGTCGCCGATCATCTCGGCGACAAGCCGTTCTTCATGGGCGACCAGCCGACCGTCGTCGACGCCACCGTCTTTCCGTTCATGGCCGGCGCATTGTGCCGCCAATTCATCACGCCGCTGCGCACCGCGGCGGAGCGCCACGCCAACCTGCCGGCCTACGTGGCCCGCATGGCGGCGAGCTATTTCCCGGACTATCCGGAGCTGACCGGCGGCGCGACGAGCTGAATGCCGTCGGAGCGTCATCCCGGGGCGCGAACCGCAGGTTCGCGAGCCCGGGATCCATACCCCCGGTGCCGATGACATCCGATAGACAGGGTGTGATGGTGTGGACGGCCCCCTACGGCATCGCTGTGCCAGAATGAGGTCGGTGAAGATCTCAAACGAGGGGGCCGTCCGTGAGCCAGAGTATCCGCATCGGAATGGATACGTCGAAGCATATCTTTCAACTGCACGGGGTGGACGCGGCCGAGCAGCCGGTGCTGCGCAAGCGGCTTCGTCGCAAGGAGGTGGAGGCGT
>NZ_NHSK01000172.1 GCF_016653355.1 Rhodoplanes elegans
TCCGGGGCCGCCTCGGCGACCGGGGCCGGCGCCAGGTCGGCCGGCTGCGTCTCCGGCGCCGCGGCGACCACGGCGAGCTCGATCACCACCACGGGCGCGCCGCCGTCCTGATCGGGCGGGGGCGGCGCGGGCCGCGCGAGCAGCGCGCCGGCGACCGCCGCGTGCAGCCCGAGTGCCAGAAGCAGCGCCGTGCGCCAATGCGAGACGTCGGCGATCGGGGCGACGGCCGGCGCCGGCCGCTCGGCCGTGAGTCCGGCCATGCCGGCCGACAGCGGATCGGCCGCCGGCTCGGTCGTCGGCGGGTCTCTCTCGGCCGTGAAATCCATGCGATGTCGAGACGTAGGAACCCCTGCCGACGCGATGGCCGGCATGTTGTGGCGCATCGACCACAGTGTCCCGCCGATCGGCGGCCGGAGCGCGTTGCGCCGTTGACGAGGAGGGTCGCGAACAACGTAATAACATAACAATTCGCGTTCAAGGAAACGGAAAATGAAAGTCCAGCGCCTCTGGCTCCTCGGCGCCGCCAGTGTTCTCGTGATGGGTGGCGAGGGCGTCGCGCAGCAACCGCCGGAGCTGCCGCCCGTGACCGTCGCGCAGCCGAAACCGAAGCCGAAGCCCGCCACCACGGCGCGCGTGCGTCCCCGCCCGCGACCCGCGCCCGCGGCGACCCCCACCGCGGCCCCTCCGGCCGCGGTGGCGGCGCCGGCGACGCCGGTCGGGCCACGCTGGGACGAGCCGGTGACCACGGCCCTGCAGGGCACCCCGTCGGGCGTCCAGGCGACCTCGACGGGGCCGGCGACGACCGCCACCGAGAGCCAGATCATTCGTGACCCGGCCGCCCAGATGGGCGACGTGGTGTTCACCCGGCCCGGCGTCACCTCGACCACCTTCGCGCCGGGCGCCAGCCGCCCGGTGATCCGTGGCCTCGAATCGGTGCGGGTGCGCGTCCAGGAGAACGGCATCGGCTCGCACGACGTGTCCGACCTCGGCGAGGATCACGGCGTGCCGATCGATCCGCTCGCGGCCAAGAAGATCGAGATCATCCGCGGCCCCGGCACCCTGCGCTACTCGTCGCAGGCGATCGGCGGCATCGCCAGCGCCACCAACGACCGCATCCCCGAGGTGCTGCCCCAGCAGGGCATCCACGGCGAGATCCGCGCCTCCGGCGCGACCGTCGACCGCGGCTACGACGGTGCCGTGCTGGTCGACGCCGTGCACGACAAGACCGTGCTGCACGTCGACGCCTATGGCCGCCACGCCGACGACTATCGCATCCCGGGCGGCGTGCAGCCCAACACCAAGATCGGCGCCAGCGGCGAGTCGGCCGCGGTGACGCGCTTCTTCGACGACGGCTTCGCCGGGCTGGGCATCCAGCACTACCAGAGCGTCTATCACATCCCCGGCACCGAGAGCGCGATCAACAACACCCGCATCGCGATGGAGCAGACCAAGGTCACGGGCCGCGGCGAGTGGCGTCTCGACGGCGGCGCCTTCGAGGCGTTCCGCTGGTGGGTCGGCGCGACCAACTACAAGCACCACGAGATGGGGCTCGACGAGCTGGGCTTCGACGGCACACGGGCGACCTTCGTCAATCGCCAGCAGGAGGCGCGGGCCGAGTTCGCGCATGTGCCGGTGGCGACCGCCTTCGGCGAGCTGACCGGCGTGATCGGCGCCGACACGGGCCACCGCGACCTCAACAGCGGCGGCGAGGCCGGCGGCCTGATCGGCCCGAGCACCACCAACCGGGCCGCCGTCTACACGCTCGAGCAGCTCCGCTTCGCGCCGACCTGGTCGCTGGTCGCGGCCGGGCGCGTCGAATACGCCAAGATCAGCGGCATCGCCTTCACGTTCCCGTCGCTGGTGTTCACCGGCGACGAGCCGACCTCGGCCGCCGCCTCGCGCAGCTTCGTGCCGATGAGCGTCAGCGCCGCGCTGGTGAAGGATCTGCCCTGGGCCGTCACCGCGAGCCTGACGGTGGAGCACAAGGAGCGCGCCCCCGGGCCGCTCGAGCTCTACGCCCACGGCGCCCACGACGCCACCGGCACGTTCGAGATCGGCGACGCCAACCTCCAGAAGGAGAAGATGAACGCGGTCGAGCTCGGCCTCAAGCGGCAGAGCGGCGACTGGCGCTTCGAGGCGAACGCCTATTATCGCAAGTTCAACGGCTTCATCTTCCGCCAGCTCACCGGCAACCTGTGCGGCGAGGACTACGACACCTGCGGCGATCCGAACGGTGAGTTTCTGCAGGTCACCTACACCCAGCTCGACGCGACCTTCCGGGGCGTCGAGTTCTACTCCCAGCTCGACGTCGCCCGGCTCGCCGGCGGCATCGTGACGGTGGAGGGCCAGTACGACTATCTGCGCGCCACCTTCGAGGGCGGCGCCAACGTGCCGCGCATCCCGCCGATGCGGCTCGGCGGCGGTCTCTCGTGGCGCGACGCCAACTGGCTCGCCCGGGTCAACTTCATCCACGCCTTCGCGCAGGACGATCCCGGTGCGAACGAGACGGCGACGCCCGGCTACAATCTCCTCAAGGCGGAGCTGAGCTACACGGACAAGATCCGCGATGCGCGCTCGCCCTTCACGTCCTTCACGGTCGGCACCGTCGGCGACAATCTGCTCAACGACGACATCCGCAACAGCGTCTCGTTCCGCAAGGACGAGGTGCTGCTGCCCGGCCGCACCTTCCGGGCGTTCGCCACCTTGCGGTTCTGATCAGGATCCTCGGACGCGGGCCCGAGAAGGAGCTTGCATAGCTCGTCGTTCCGGGCGCGGACCTCGAGGTCCGCGAGCCCGGAATCCATACGCCCGGAGCAAGTGGCTCACGACAGACAGGGGTTATGGATACCGCGCTCGGCGCTTGCGATCCGCCCCGGGATGACGGAGCTGTCGTGCAAAGCCCTCGCCGTGGCGAGCACGGCAGAGGAGAGGTTGAAGTCCTGATGTCAGAGCGGCTTCGGGGGCGAGCGCCGAACGAGGTTCGACGGAACGCGAGCACGTCCATTCGAAATAGAGGTACTAGGTTCGGTTTCTGCATACTTATTCATCAGTTCGCAATCCTACCAACCGGGCTGATCCCGATTTTCGCCATAGGAAGGGAATGATTCACTTGCCTCGCTCATCCTGTGGGGGATGGCCTGCGAGAGGATCATGTCGATGTCGACCCCCGACGACACGGTTCCGGTGCTCTGCGGGATTTGCGACGACACCCTGGTGCCCGTCGCGACGCCCTGCGCCGTCGTCCAGCGGCCGCGTTCGGCCGCCGTGCTGGTGTGCCGGACCTGCGGCACCCGTCAGACCCGTCCCGCCGCGCGCGGCGGCGACTATTTCGACATCGTCATGCGGGTCCGGGCGCATCGTCCGGCCGCCCGCCGGCGTCCGGCGATGTGAGGACCCGGGATGACGGGGCGGAGCAACTCGATCGGCGTGCTGCCCCTGACCCGCGGCGTGTCGCGGGCCCGTGAGCGTGTCTCGGCCCTCACGGCCGCATGGCGTCGCGGTTTGCTCGCGCTGCTCGACCCGTACCGGCCCGAGGCGCACTACATGCGTGGCCCGGGTCCCAAGTGGCACGCCAAGCACGGTCCGCACGCGCGCCACTGACCTCCATCCCGGCGACGCCCGCCGACCGTGAGCCGGTCCCCGCACCGTTCGACGTGTCCCGACCTGATTGCCCTTCGCGGTGCCCGCCGTCGCGTCATCGCGACGCCTCGCGCACCGGGGCATTCACGCCATCCAGATTTCGTTAGGACCTTCGCCGATAATCGCACCGGGGACGTCGCATGCGATTCGGAGGAAACATCTTGCTCTTCTCCGCAGGCCCGCCGGGGGCCGCACTGCAGGAAGGCGCGATCCGCAAGACCGTTCTGGTCATCGACGACGACATCACATCCCGCTCGATCATCTGCCGGGTCGCCGACCGGGCCGGCTTCGCCGCCATCGGGGTCGCGAGCGTGGAGGAGGCCGAGCTGCTGATCGGATCGCACGTCTTCGATCTGGTCACGCTCGATATCGCCCTCGGCGCCGGCACGGCTCACGACATGCTGGAGGCGCTGGCGCGGCTCTCGTTCGACAAGCCGATCGTGGTGGTCAGCGGCATGGACCCGGCGAGCGTCGAGGCCGTGATGACGACGGCCCGCGGGCGCGACCTGAGGCTTCTCGACGGGCTCATGAAGCCGATCGATCTCGGGGCCTTGAAGGCCTGCTTCGAACGCGTCCTGGTCGCCCCCGCCTGAGCATCGCCTGCGACCCTGCCCGGCCTCGACCACAGCGAACCGGGGCGCCACCATGCGATACCGTCGCAGGTCGGGCGAATCGCCCGGCGTGGGTCGAGCATCGTGGGGCGAGGGGCCATCGCATGGCGAAACCGGCATTCAAGGACGGCACGGTCGGGCGGATCATCCACCGGGTCGAGGACGCGTTCCTGCTCGGGATCGCGCTCTTCACCGTCGTCGCGATGGGGCAGGAGGTCTACGCGATCGTCCTGCGCATCAAGGTGGAGCTGAAGGACCTGCTCCTGATGTTCATCTATGTCGAGGTGCTGGGAATGGTCGGGGTCTATTACGACTCCAAGAAGATACCCATCACGCTGCCGCTGTTCATCGCCATAACGGCGCTGTCGCGGCTGGTCATCCTGCAGGGCAAGGACCAGCCGCCGGTCAATCTGCTCTACGAGAGCGGCGCCATTCTGGTCCTCGCACTGGCCTGCGTCGTCATCACCTATCGGCATACGTCCGAGCGGCGGGAGCGTACCCGCACCGAAGCCAACGGGGAGTAGCCGGAATATGTCGGCGGGCTGACACAAAACACAATTTTTCGCGGTGCACAGCGACGTCTCGTCGCAACGGTATGGTGATCCCATCACACCGAGTCTGCCGTTACAGTCGAAGGGCGTCACGGTTCCTGGAGGGAACCGCCGCCGGAGCATCATGGACGGGATCGCGGCGTATCCTGTCCGCCGGCACACCTTCGATCACAGCGCAAGGGAAGCCGGCCTTCGCGCGCAAAGGGACTGCGGCAGGAGGCCATTGATGACCGAGATCGACGACCGCGACGACGCGGCCGATCGGGGAGGGCGTGCGACCTCCCCGCCGCCGAGCCGAACCGACGCGAGCCGAACCGACGCGAGCCGAACCGACGTGAGCCGAACCGACGTGAGCCGGCCGGGCGCGACCGAGACGGTCGGCACGGCGCGCCGCTCGGCCGAACGGACCCAGATCGCCCGGGCTCTGCTCGATCTCGTCGTCGACGAGATCATGGGCCGCATCAAGCGCCGGCTGCCCGACGTCTCGGCGACGCCGGGCGAGCCGCGCCGACGCCGCCAGCGGGCGGATGCGAGCGCATCGGCCGTGCCGGTCTCGCCGGCACGACGGCTGCAGGGCATGGTGAAGCGGGTGGTGGTCGGCAAGCGACGCGGCGACGGCCGCTGATCGCGCCACGGGTGGGGCGACGGAGCCGCGCCCGCGGGGCCGGTTCAGCGAGGCTCCGCCTCGCACGCCGCCGCGGCAGCCGGATCGGCCGGGATGTGCAGCGTGATCAGCAGCCGGCACACCGCGATCAGCGGCGCAGTGGCGGCGTCGGCGCGGCCAAAATCCACCATCATCTGTGCCGTCACGATCCGCATCGGGAGGTCGACCAGCAGCGTGACGCCGTCGGTCTCGCCTTTCAGGGCGATGATCCGGGTCTTGCCGAAGCGCTCGGCGAGCTGGCCGAAGGCCTCGCGCAGCCCGGCGAGATCGGCTTTCGCCCGCGGCCGGTCGCGTTCCGCGATCGCCAGAATGGCGGCGCGGTTGCGGCGCTCGGTCTCGGCCACGGCGGCCTGAAAGAGCGTCGGGTCGTCGTCGCTCGCCGACGTCGGTGCGCCGACGGCACGAGGGGCCGCTGCGGACAGCGCGACGCAGGCGAGCAGCGCGGCGGAGAGGATCGTCAGGCGGGTCGCGAGGCGCATGAGCGGTGCCTTGAGGCGAGCGGTCCGGGCCGATCATAGCCGGCTTCGCCCGACACCCGGTCCCGTCTCGCGTGACGTGGTGAACGCGCGGTCCGGCCGCCGTGCCCGGCGCAGTGGCGTTCAGTCGCCGCTGCGCTGCTCCTCCTGCAGCCGCACGATCTCGGCGCCGATCATCCTGTAGAGATGGCGCAGCGCCGCCAGCTTGGCGGCGCCGATGTACCGCGCTTCCGAATTGCGCGGATGCGCCGTGCGTGGCTCGTCGATCTCCAGATCCGCCAGCGGAACCTGGAGCTCGAACCAGAGCGTCGCTTTGGACACGTCCGACCGATCCGAGAAGCGGGCATGGACGGCAGTCTCGGACACCAAGGTGGTGGCGACCAATCCCATGGCGACCTCCCCTTCGGAATTATTCTAGCGCGGCGCCGCTAGTCCTCAAGGGTAACTCGATCAGGAGACGGACGAGGTGCGCGCATCAGCCGCGCACCCGCCACGCACCAGACGCACAGCGGACGCGAGCCGCATCGCCGGTTCGGCCCGCCGGCGGTCACGGCGCCCGCGTGAGGGCGGCGGCGACGGTGCCGTAGCCCGGCGCCACGCTGACATCGACCACCACGACCTGCCCGGCGCGCGCCGCCGCGACCGCCTCGGCGAGTGTCGGGGCGAGCGCGTCGCCGCGCTCCACCGGGCCGAAGCCGGTCGCGCCCTGCGCCCGCGCCATCGCGGCGAGGTCGATGGCCGGCTCGTCGATGCGCTGGCCGATCCACTTGTTCTCGACCGGCCGCCCGCGCATGCGTGCGACGCGTTCCTGATGGACCTCGTCGTTGTAGAAGGAGCGGTTGTTGGCGATCACGATCAGCAATGGCAGCCGGTAGTGAACCGCGGTCCACAGCGCCGTGACGCCCATCAGGAAATCGCCGTCGCCGCACACCGCCACCGCCAGACGCTCGGTGTCCTTCAGGGCCAGCGCGGCGCCGACCGCGAGGCCCGGCCCGGCGCCGAGCCCGCCGCCGCCGTCGGAGCCGAGGAAGTCGAGCGGGTGGCGGAACGGCCACCACTGGCCCTGCCACGAGATGGTGGTGTGGGCGAGCGCCGCCGGCGCGTCGCCGAGCGCCGCATGGAGCGCGCGGGCGAGGTGCTCGACCGAGATCGGACCCTCGGCCGGCACCGCCGCTGCCGGCGCTGGCACGGCGGGCGATGCTGCGGCAGCGGGCTTCTTCCGCTCGCCGAGAGCGGGGAGCAGCGCCGCGACGGTCGCGTCCGGGTCGGCCGCGATCATCAGGTCGACGGGCGGAAGGCCTTGATGATCCATGCTCCAGCCATTGTGGAGCTGATGATCGAGCGACACCTGGATCACGGTCGCGGCCGGCGGCGCCTTCAGCACCGAGAGCGTGCCGGCGAGGTCGATCCAGTCGAGGCTGAGGATCACGTCGGCCTCACGCATCGCCGCGATCAGCCCGTCGCCCGGGAAGGTCGAGATCGGCCACGGGTGGAGCGGGTGCTCGGTCGGGAAGGCCGTGCCGGTCTTCAGGTTGGTGGCGACACGCGCCCCGATCGCCTCGGCGAGGGCGACGCGGCGGTCCCAGGCGGCGGGATCGCGCGACACCCGGCCGGCGAGGATCAGCGGCCGCTCGGCCTTCGCCAGGATCTCGGCGGCGTGCGCCACGAGATCGTTCGGTGGGCCGGCGACGACGGGCGGCATGAAGCGGGCCGGGTCGAGGGCGGGCAGGGGGGCCGGCAGCGCCGCCTCCTGCAGCTCGACGTCGAGCACCACATAGGTCGGCGCCTGCGGGGCGCTGTTGGCGAGCCACCAGGCGCGCATGAGCGACTCGCGGGCGGCGCCGGGCGAGGCCGGCTGGTCGTCCCACTTGGTGTAGTGGCGGACCAGCGCGCCCTGGTCGCGGGTCGTGTGGATCCAGTCGATCCACGGCCGCCGCTTCACTGCGTCGACCGGCCCGGTGGCGCCGAGGACCAGCATCGGCATGCGGTCGCACCAGGCGTTGAAGAGGCCCATGGTGGCGTGCATCAGGCCGACATTCGAATGCACCGCCACCGCCATGGCGCGGCCCGTCACCTTGGCCCAGCCGTGGGCGATGGCGACGGCGGATTCCTCGTGCAGGCAGAGCAGCATCTGCGGCGCCGTGTTGCCGAGATGATTGACCAGGCTGTCGTGCAGGCCGCGATAGCTGGCGCCCGGGTTGAGCGCGATCCACGGCACGTCGAGACGGCGCAGCATCTCGGCGACGACGTCGCTGCCGAACTGCGCGGCGTTGGCCGCGGCAAGGCCGCTGGGGCGATCGACGGCCTCGGGGCCGGCGCGACCGGCCAGGCTGCCGGCGTCGTCACGGGCGGCATCTCCGGCGCGCGACGCGGGCCGGGCGGAAGACATCTCGGAGGTCATGGAGCGGGGGTCCTGCACTGCGGGGAGTGCAAGCAAATCCGATCACATGCCGTGGTGCAACAAGGATGGTGACGGCGCGATCCGCAGGACTCGTGTCCCGGGCCCGGCGCGCAGCGCCGTGACCCGGGACCCAGGGCTCCGCGTCGAAGCGCCTGTCGTGACGGCCTCTGGGCCCCGGCTCTGCGGCGCATCGGACCTGCCGCCCGACGCGCCTTGTCCGGGGCACGGCGCCGAGAGCGGGAGAGCTCTTTTGTCCACCACGCGCCCGAGCAGCGCGCGACAATCACCCGCCCTGGCGCAGCCGGGCCAGGACCTTCAGGCCGGCATAGCCGTCGACCTCCATGCCGGCCTTGCGCTGGAAGGCGGCGACCGCCTTCATGGTGGTGCTGCCGACCCGGCCGTCGCTGCCGCCGGTGTCGAAGCCGGCCGCCGTGAGGCGGCGCTGGATCTCCTGCACCTCGGCCAGCGTGGGGGTGCGCTCGCCGCCCGGAAAGCTCTGCACGAACGGTCCCTGGCCGCGCAGCCGGTCGGCCAGATGGACGATCGACAGCGCGTAGGAGAAGGCCGGATTGTAGGCATGGACGGACTGGAAGTTCCGGCCGATCAGGAAGGCCGGGCCGCCCGGCTCCGGCACCGTGAGCCGGACCTGATGGCCGGGATGGGCGAAGGGCGCGCCGTCGGGCCGCGTCACGCCGAGCTCCGCCCACTTGGCGTAGGTGCGGTACGTCCGGCGGTCGGCGAGCCGCATGTTGAAGCCCGGCGGCAGACGCGCCTCGCAGCCCCAGGACTCGCCCTGGGCGTACTTGCCGCGCACCAGCAAATAGCGGGCGGCGCCGGCGAGCGCGTCGTCCGGTCGGCCGAACGGCGAGATGCGGCCGTCGCCGTCGAAGTCGACGCCCATGTTGAGCCACACCTCCGGCATCCACTGGGTGTGGCCCATGGCGCCGGCCCACGAGCCGATCATCTGGTTGGGATCGCCCCAGCCGCGATCGACGATGATCAGCGCGTTGATCAGCTCCTGCTCCCAGTAGGAGCGTCGGCGCGGCTCGCCAAAGGCGAGGGCCGCGAGCGCCGGCAGCACCGGGCGCATGTACTTGCGATTGTCGATGACGTCGCCGTAGCTCGACTCGACGCCCCACAGGGCCAGCACGATGAAGCGATCGACCCGGTACTCGCGCTCGATGCGCTCGAGCAGCGCGCGCTGCTCGGCGGCGCGCTGGCGGCCGGTGACGATCCGCCAGTCGGAGACGCGGCGGTTGAGATACTGCCAGAGCTCCTCCTGGAACTCCGGCTGGGCGCGCTGCAGGGCGTAGACGCCGGTGTCCGGCTTGAGCCCCGCCATCACCCGGTCGTAGGTCTCGGCCGAGACGCCGCGGCGCAACGCCTTGGCCCGGAAGCTCGCGCGCCACTGGTCGAAGGAGGGCGCCGCCACGGCTTCTCCGCCGGCCGTGACGGCGGCGAGCCCCGCCGCGACGGCGGCGGCGAACCGGCGTCACGGC
>NZ_NHSK01000173.1 GCF_016653355.1 Rhodoplanes elegans
CAAGAGGGTGCGGCGCCCGCGCACCCGCCGCGCTCCGGCCGCCGCACGCCCGCCGACGGAGTCGCCGCCGCCGGCAGACGCGCCGTCGACGTCGGGCCTCGTCGAGCGGCTCGAGCGGGCGGTGGCGCATGAGATCGCCGTTCTGGAGGCGAGCCGGACGGCACCGCGCGCGCCGTCCGGCGCCGGCGGAACCACGGTGCGGAGAAACGAGGCGAGCGACACCGAGCGGGTGGTGCGCAGCCTGGAGCGCCTCACCGACACGCTCGCCAAGGTGCGCCGCCTGCGCGATCCCGTCCCGAGCGATCCCGATGACGACCTGCCCCGAGACATCGACGAGTTCCGTCGCGTGCTTGCGCGCCGCATTGAGCAGCTCGTCCGCGGCCGGGCTGACCGGGACGATGCTGGCGGGGCTGCCGACGACGGCCCTGCGGAGGCTCGAGGCTGACTTCGCGCTGTTCGCCCACCCGCATCAGGAGCACGCCGAGACCGGCAACGACGGCGGCCCGTGGACGACCTGGCTGGTGCTGGGCGGGCGCGGGGCCGGCAAGACCCGGCTCGGCGCCGAATGGGTGCGGGCGCTGGTCGCCGGCACGCCGCCCTATGCGGCGCATCGCTACGGCGCGCTGGCGCTGATCGGCGAGAGCGAGCGCGACGCCCGCGACGTGATGGTGGAGGGCGCCTCCGGGCTCCTGCGCGTCTCGCCGCGCGCCGAGCGGCCGCTGTGGGTGCCGACGCGGCGCCGCCTCGAATGGCCGAACGGCGCGGTGGCGCAGGTGTTCTCGGCCGACGACCCGGATTCTCTGCGCGGCCCTCAGTTCGACGCGGCGTGGTGCGACGAGCTGGCGAAGTGGCGCCATGCCGAGGCCGCCTTCGACATGCTGCAGTTCGGTCTGCGCCTCGGCGCCCGGCCGCGCCAGATGATCACGTCGACGCCGCGCCCGATCCCGCTGATCAGGCGGCTGCTCGCCGATCCGTACACGCGGGTGACGCGGGCCGGCACGGCGGCGAACCGGGATCACCTGTCGCCCGTGTTCCTGGAGACGATCGTGTCCCGCTACGCGGGCACGCGGCTCGGGCGTCAGGAGCTCGACGGCGAGCTGATCGACGACCGCCCCGATGCGCTGTGGTCGCGGGCGCTGATCGAGACGTGCCGGGTGCGCGCCGCGCCGCCGCTCTCCCGCATCGTCGTCGGCCTCGATCCGCCGGGCACGTCACGCCGCGGCGCCGACGCCTGCGGCCTGGTCGCGGCGGGGCGGGGCGCCGGCGGCGTCGTCTACGTGCTGGAGGATGCCTCGCAGGCCGGCCTCACGCCCGCCGGCTGGGCGGGCCGGGCGGTCGCGCTCTATCGCCGGCTCGATGCCGACGCGATCGTCGCCGAGGTGAACATGGGCGGCGAGATGGTGAAGACGGTGCTGCGCGAGGTCGACGCGACCGTGCCCGTGAAGGCCGTGCACGCGACGCGCGGAAAGTGGCTGCGGGCCGAGCCGGTCGCGGCGCTCTACGAGCAGGGCCGCGTCAAGCATGTCGGCGCGTTCGCGGCGCTGGAGGACGAGATGTGCGACTTCGGCCTCGACGGCCTGTCGTCGGGCCGCTCGCCCGACCGGCTCGACGCGCTGGTCTGGGCCGTCACGGCCTTGACCAGCGGCGCGCGGGCCGGCCCGCAGGTGCGGCGATTGTGAGTCTCGCCCGATGCTCAGCGGCGCCGCTGCGGCGCCCGGGCGCGCACCGGCTGCTTGCGGGTCGGCGGCTCGATCGTCGCCGGCAGCAGCACGACCGCGAGCGCGAGCAGCAGCACCGGCATGGCATCCAGGACGATGGCGGTGACGGACTGGTCCATGGGGGTGCTCCTTTTTCCGTGGCCACTTCGTATGTCACGTCGTCCCCGAGAGGGTCGTAATCGCGAAGCAAGCATTGTGCCGACGATGACACACGGCGCGCGCATCGGCCAGAGCCGCAGCGGCGCGCGACACGACAATTCCTAACATCGTGGCGTGTTCGCCACTACGGGATGCGGAGCATGACAGCTCGTCGACATGCCGGACCCGGCGAAAACAACTGAGTTAACAAGAGCTGAAAGGCATTTGTGCGATGCGCCGGAGCTGATCTGCCGATCGCCGACGATGGCACGAGTTCGTGATCAGGTCGAATCCGTACGGGGAAAGACTCAGCTCTCGTCCTCGCCGTGGTGGCGGCGCCGCGCCGCGCGGAGCTGGACGAGATTGCTCGGTGCCGCCCGGGCCTCGGCGGTTGCCGCCTCGATCGCGCTGGCCAGCGTCGCGAGCTCGAAGGGCTTGCGCACCACCGTGAACTCGGCATGGGCGCGCGCCGCCGCCTCGCTGTAGCCCGTCACCAGAACGACGGGCAGGCCGGCCTGCTGCGCGCGCAGCGTGCGGGCGAGGGCGAAGCCATCCATCTCGCCGGCCATCACCACGTCGCTGACCACCAGCGCGAAGCGGCGCTCCGCGACCGCCGCGAGGGCCGCGCGGGCGTCGCCGACGTGCTCGACCCGCCAGCCGAGCTCGGTCAGCATCGCGGCGCTCAGCTCGGCGACGTCGGGATTGTCCTCGACCAGCAGCGCCGCGCCGCCCTCCGGTGCGGCCGCCGACCACTCGACGACGGGCCGCGGGCGCTCCTCGGTGCGCGGCAGATAGAGCGTCACCGTGGTGCCGGCGCCGAGCACGCTCGTGATCGTCACGGTGCCGCCCGACTGATGGGCGAAGCCGTGCACCTGCGAGAGGCCGAGCCCGGTGCCCTGCTGCGCCTGCTTGGTGGTGAAGAACGGATCGAAGACGCGGGGCAGCACGTCGGGCGCGATGCCGGTGCCGGTGTCGGCGACCGACACGGCGACGAAGTCGCCGGCGAGCTGGTCCGGCGTGTCGGTCGGGGCCAGCACGACGTTCTCGCAGACCACCGTGACGATGCCGCCCGACGGCATGGCGTCGCGCGCGTTGACGACCAGATTGAGCAGCGCCAGCTCGAGCTCGCTGATGTCGATCTCCACGGGCCAGGTCGCCTTGGCGGCGTGCAGGGCGAGCGTCGTCGCGTCGCCGATCGAGCTCTCCAGCATGGCGCGGAACTCGTCGAGCCGCTCGTCGATCCTGATCACGACCGGGTTGAGCGTCTGCCGTCGCGAGAAGGTGAGGAGCTGGCGGGTCAGCGCGCTGCCGCGCCGCGTCGCGATACCGATCGCCTCGACGGCGCGGACGACCTTGGGGTCGCCGGGCGGCAGATCGCCGGCGGCGAGCGCCTGCAGCGTCTTGAGGTGGCCGCCGACGATCATCAGCAGATTGTTGAAGTCGTGGGCGACGCCGCCGGTGAGCTGGCCCAGCGCCTCCATCTTCTGGGCGCGGGCGCGCTGCGCCTCGGCCTTCTGCAGCGCCAGCTGGGTCTCGCGCCGCTCGGTGACGTCGCGCGTGATCTTGGCGAAGCCGACCAGTGCGCCTTCCTCGTCGCGGATCGCGTCGATCACGGCATGCGCCCAGAACGGGCGGCCGTCCTTGCGCACCCGCCAGCCTTCGGCCTCGTAGCGGCCCTCGTCGGCGGCGCGCTGCAGGGCGCGGGCCGGGAAGCCGGCGGCGCGCTCCTCCTCGGTGTAGAAGCGCGAGAAGTGCTGGCCGACGATCTCGTCGGCCGCGTAGCCCTTGATCGCCTCGGCGCCGGCGTTCCAGTTGGTCACGATGCCGTTCGGATCGAGCATGAACAGCGCGTAGTCGGTGACGCCCTTCACCAGCAGACGGAACTGGCGCTCGCTCTCGCGCAGCGCCTCCTGGGCGGCCCGCCGCTCGGTGATGTCCCGGGTGATCTTGGCGAAGCCGACGAGGCGGCCGTCGGTGCGGATCGGCTCGACCACGACGGAGGCGAAGAAGCGCGAGCCGTCCTTGCGCACGCGCCAGCCCTCCGCCTCGTAGCGGCCGGTCCGCAGGGCGGTGTCGAGCACCCGCACGGGGGCGCCGGCGAGCCGGTCCTCGCGGGTGTAGAAGCGCGAGAAGTGCTGGCCGAGGATCTCGGCCGCCGAATACCCCTTCAGCCGCTCCGCGCCGGTGTTCCAGTGCGTGATCACGCCGGACGGATCGAGCATGTAGATGGCGTGGTCGGTGAGGCTGTCGACGAGCAGACGGAACTGCTCGTCGTCACTCGGGCGGCACGGGGCTTCGGTGGTTCTTTTCATGTCCGGTGGGGGAGGCCGGACCGCCGAGCGGCGGCACGAGGGCAAAAAGAGAGGGCGAATGGTCGGTGTCGGAAGGCCGTGGCGGCAGGCTTCGGCGTGACGAGAACGCGGGGCAGGTGAATTCGTTCCCGGCGTCCTCGCGGACCCAGCCTCACGGCGCGGCGAGGCGGGCGCCCATGCGGTGCGCCGTGTCGACCACCCAGGCCCGGTAGCTCGTCAGCGGCGTCACGCCGGTGAGGCCGCCGCAGCCGGCCGCGAGCTTCGGCCCGGTCGACCAGCTCACCACCCCGGCCACGGCGGGGCCGTTCCCCGTCTCGACGAACACCGGGGCGCCGGAATCGCCCGTGCAGGCGCCGGCTCCCGCCGCCTCGCCGCGGGTCGCCGGATCGTGCAGGCGAAGCTGCAGCGAGCCCGGCCGGCCGGTGGCGACCAGCGTGGCGGCGCGCGCCGTGCCGCCACTGCGGCCATCGCCCTGCACGGCGAGGCCCATGCCGACCACTGTGAAGGCGTCGCCGACCGCGGCCGTCGTGGGAGGCGCGAGGCGAGCCGGCACGAAGGTGGCCGGCAGCGGCGCCGCGGGCTTCAGGAGCGCGATGTCGGCGGTGGCGCGGTGGCCGTTCAGCGCCGCCATGGCGAATCCGGGATGGCGCGCGATGGTGGCGACGTCGAGCAGCTTCGGCTGCCGGGCCGCGTCGAAGCTGACGAGCTTGTAGTCGGCGCCCGGTTGCACGCAATGCGCGGCGGTGAGCACGAGATCGCGGGCGATCGCCGCGCCCGTGCAGGACGTGCCGCGCGAGCCGACGATCATCACGACATGGCGGGCGAGCTGCGGCGGCGCGTTCGACGTCGCCACCATGGCGGCGGCCGGCGCGAGCGCGCCGGGAAAGATCGTGCCGGTGAGGACAGTGCTCGCGAGGACGATGCCGGCGAGCGTGAACGGCAGGGCGGGCGGGCGACGCATGCGCCCGAAGAGCCGCAGCCGGCGCGCTTTGTCAACCTGAAGCGGAGATCCGACATGGCCATTCTCCTCGCCGGTCCGGCGAGCGAGCCGGTGACGCTCGCCGACGCCAAGACCTTCCTGCGCGTCGATCACGACGCCGACGACGTGCTGATCGGCAGCATGATCGCGGCGGCACGTCGGCTGGTCGAGACCGCGACCCGGCGGGCGTTGATCACCCAGACTTGGCGGCTGGTGCGCGACGCCTGGCCGGCGGGCGGGCGTCTGCGCGTGCTGCCGGCGCCGCTGCGCGGCGTGGCCGCGGCGCGCGTCTTCGACGCCGACGGCATGCCGCAGGCGATCGACCCCGCCGTGTTCGGGCTCGACACCGTCTCGCTGCCCGGCATCGTGAGCGTCTCGCACGCCGCCGTGCCGGCGCCGGGGCTGCGCCTCGCCGGCATCGCGATCGACGTGACGGTCGGGCATGGCGACGACGCGGCCGCGGTGCCGGCGCCGCTCGTCCAGGCGGTGCGGCTGTGGCTCGCGCACCTCTACGAGCACCGCGGCACCGAGGCGCCGGCGCAGCCGCCGCAGACCATCGCGGCGCTCGTCGCCCCCTTCCGGGTGCTCGCGCCGTGACGCCCGATCCCGGCACGCTCCGCCGCCGCCTCGTGCTCGAGGCGCCGGTGGAGACCGCCGACGGCGCCGGCGGCACCATCCGTGATCACGTCGCGGTGACGACGCTGTGGGCGGCGCTCGCGCCGCGCGGCGGCCGCGGCGAGGTCGACGCCGATACGGCCGGCGCCGTCGTCACCCACCGCATCCTGCTGCGCTCGGGCCCCGAGATCACGACGCGCCACCGGTTTCGCGCCGGCGCGCGGCTGTTCCGCGTGATGGCGGTGCGCGATCTCGACCCGGCCGGCCGGTTTCTGATCGTCGATGCCGAGGAGCGCATCGACTGATTTCGACGCCGCCTTTCTGGTCACATCACGGAGACGTCCCATGTCCACGGCCGCCGTGGCGCTGCGCAGCGCCGTGCATGCCGCCCTGTCGTCCGACGGCGCGCTCGTCGCGCTGCTCGGCGGCGCCCGGGTCTACGACGAGCCGCCGCGCCGTCCCGCCTTTCCCTACGTCACGCTCGGCGAGGCGCGCGCGACCGACGTCTCCGGCGACATGGCGCCGACCGAGGAGCATCAGCTCACACTGTACGCCTGGTCGCGCCAGGGCGGCCATCGCGAGGCGCACGTGATCGCCGGCGCGCTCCTGCAGGCGCTCGACGACGCGGCCCTGACGCTCGCCGGCCACCGCCTCGTCAACCTGCGCTTCTCGCTCGCCGACGTGCGGCGCGACGCCGACGGCCGCACCTATCACGCCCTGGTGCGCTTTCGCGCCGTCACCGAGCCGGCGTGATCCTGATCAGATCGGAGAGACGACATGGCCGCCCAGAAAGGCAAGGACCTGCTGCTGAAGGTGCAGGACGGCGCCGGATTCGTGACTGTCGCGGGCTTGCGCTCGCGACGGCTCGCCTTCAACGCCGAGACGGTCGACACCACGCATGCCGAGTCGGTCGACCGCTGGCGCGAGCTCCTCGACGGCGCCGGCGTCAAGCGCGCCGCCGTGTCGGGCCGCGGCCTGTTCAAGGATGCCGCCTCCGACGCGCTGCTGCGTCAGACCTTCTTCGACGGCACGGTGCGCACCTATCAGCTCGTCGTCCCCGACTTCGGAATCGTGACGGGCCCGTTCCAGATCACCAGCCTCGAATTCGCCGGCGAGCACGACGGCGAGGTGACGTTCGAGCTGGCACTCGAGTCGGCCGGCGCGCTCACCTTCGCGGCGCTTTAGAGCGGTGATCATCGGCGCCACACTCCGCTCATTCCAGCGCAAGCGGGACTCCAGGAGCGACATGCCGTGTCGCCCCTGGGTGCTCGCCTTCGCGAGGACGAGCGGACGTCGGGGCGTTTCATCAGAACCCGAGACTGCTCGGGTCCATCATGCCGCTCGAACACTCTCTCGCGGCCGATCTCGCGCGCTTTCGCATCGTTCACGACGCGCTCGTCGTCGAGGTGAAGCTGCTGCGCCTACGTCTGCGGGTCGACCGCGCACGGCAGTCCGAGCTGAAGGCGGCCTGCGATCTCGCCTTCGCTCGCTGCATGACGGCGCTCCGCCGCTACGTCGAGACCTGCCGCAAGGCCAACTTCGATCCGAACCAGCCACGCGTGCCCGCCGGCAATCCCGAAGGTGGGCAGTGGACAAGCGAAGAGAACTGGAGCGATCTGTCGCACGAGGCGAATACGGACACGGGCCAAGAGCCCAAACCCCCTGCCGGGATAAACGACCCTCGGGTGGTTCTCGACTCCCAGCAGATCGGGATCTCTGAAACTGTCTCCAGTTCCGGATATGCTAGTCTCCGATCGCGACGTCCCGCCGGTTCGGTCCTCATCAACGGGCAGCGAATCGAGCTGACGCCGGGCCAAGCCGCTCGACTCGAGGCGGTGCAGGCGCAGGCAGAAGCTGCAATCGCACGCGTCCAAAAATATGATCCAAAATGGAACCCGTCGCCCAGCGCTTACGAGACGGTCGACGGCCTCATTACCCGGTACGAAGCGGAAGCGAGAGAGGCAAATCTACGAATCAGCTTTCTGACTGCTAGGGGTATCGGTCCGGGACCATTCGCGGTTGAATGGAGTCCCGCTCGAAACAGTGGTCCATTGACTCCTGCAGAACGGTCCGAACTGAATCGAATAGGCAATACTTACGGCTGCCACACCTGTGGTACATTCACGCCCGGGACATTGCGAGGCGACTGGATTCGAGATCATCAGCCATCGACCGCAGTGAATCCGCCGGAAAGAGAGTACCCACAATGCAGGAACTGCAGCAACAGGCAAGGGTGGTGGGTTAAATTCCTGGGATACCGAAGATGGCCACGATAAAGAATCTGGAGGTCATGAATGGCCTTCTTTTCCTCCGTGATCCGGGCATCGACAACATTCCTGAGATGGGTGAATACGGCAGTTGTTGGTCGAATCCGGACTGCGTCGTATTCTCCTGCCAGTTCGACTGCTTCGGACCGACGAAGGTGTCGTTGGGCCCTTCGAATGAGCTTAGGCGCGCCCCGGTCTTGATCTTCGACGGCGTTTTGAACACGCCAAGCCGAACCGTTATCGTCGAAACGGTGATGAGTGAACCAGCACTGACATGTTCGGTCGAGAAAGCCACCACGCGTGTCCGGATCTGGACGCTTGGGAATCCCGACTCTGAGATCGTCGATATCGGTCTCGATTGAACGACATCGGGTTCTGTGTCGAGGAGATCAGATACCGCTGTATCACCGTACGTCGCGCTGGCCTGCCGATTCGAATTCCGGCGGGCCCTCTGCGAATTTGATGTACGCACTTGTCCGGGGTCGTAGATGATCCGGACACAGCCAGGATGCACCTAAAGTACCGGATCGGAATCACGACGCCGCAGTACCTCTGCCGCGGGCGTAGCGGCATCCGAAGGGCGGGTGACGGTCATGCCTGACGATCGGCTCGACGAGCAAGAAGAGACATGGGGCAGCCTCTACGGCCTTATCACCAAGGTGTTGGACGGATTGGGGACTGCGGATCCGATGGGCGCGGGGGACTACCTCGTCGTCGACGACAATTACGGTTTTCGCTGCAACACCGTCGAGGTTCATTCCCTGACGATGCTGCGTCCCGCTGTCATCAGAGCGCTGCAGGTGCAGCTCGCGGACGCTGACGATTGGGAGATCGTCGTGGCGGTCGATAACCCCCGGTACGGAGGATCGGTGGCCGCCGATGGGCCTGATCATCCATCGAGACGAGATCATCGACGACCTCCAGCGAAGCTACTTTCCGACGGAGTTCCAGGATCTCGCCTACGAGGGCAGCCGGGCGGGCAGGGGTTACGACTGATCTGAAGCGGTTGTCGGACGCGCCTGAAATCAAACGGCGACGGCACTTGGGCGACCGTACGATCGACGCACGCCTGTTGTGACGTCTCCGTCGCGATCGTCGTTTGCCGCATCGCTGGGTCTGAAAACAAGAAGGCCGCGGCGCTGGCGCCGCGGCCTTGGTCGATCCGATCGAGAACGAACGGATCAGAAGGCAATTCGGCTCACTGCAGGACCAGGCCGGAGATGCCGAGCGCGACGTTGACGCCGACATACTCCTGCAGCTTCAGTGGCTGCAGCGACACGACGCCACCGGGGCCGCCGGCCAGGACGTTGCTGCCGAGGCCGACGCCGACGGCGAGCGAGCTCGACGCACCGGAGTAACGGCCGGCCAGCGCCTTGCGCGGGATGCGCTTGATCGGCGGCGCCCACACGCTCCACACGACCGGGCTTCCCTGGCTGACGCCGACATCGACGCCGACGCGCGAGATGGCGCCCGCATACACCTGCTGGCGACCGCGGATGGGCTTGAAGATGCACTGCGCCTGCTGATTCGAGCCGAGCACGAAGCCGACCGTCGGCGACACCTGGCACGCCAGCGTGCCGACATTGACGAGCGACTGCGCCGAGGCGGGCGTGCACGCGAGCACGGCGCCGCCGGCGAGCAGGAGAGCGACTTTCAACCGGGACATGAACTCCTCCACTTTCCACGCGGTCGCCGCATCGCCGACACGGGCGGTGACGGTGGAGCCGCGCGACCGATAGAGGAGCCCGAACGTGACGAGTCAATCGTGCAGGCGCACCGACGGCGCAGTCTGGACGCATTCCGGACGCCGGTGCGACCGAAGAGCAACGGCGTCGTCGCTCTGTCGCATCGCGTCCACGCGCTCGCCATCGACACGCCACGATGTCGCCGCGTCCCGACAGCTTTTACGCGAGGCTGATCGTCAAGCCGCTGCGGTCGCGTCGGTTGCCGCTCGCGCCTGCGGTCGCAGCAGCACGCAACGCGCGACGTGAGTCGCGGTGGTCTCGATCTCCTCCGGAACGCCTTCGGTGCACGCCGGAAGCGCCTGCGCGCAGCGCGGCGCGAAGGCGCAACCGGGCGGCAGCGCGGTGAGATCGGGCGGCGCGCCCGGAATGGTCTCCAGCCGCGCCCCCTTGGTGAAGACGTGATCGGCCCGCGAGGCGAGCAGGCCGCGCGTGTAGGGATGCGCGGGTGCGCGGATCACGTCGCGGCAGGCGCCGCGCTCGACGATGCGGCCGGCATACATCACGGCGATGCGGTCGGCGACCTCGGTCGCGACGCCGATGTCGTGGGTGACGAAGATCACGGCGAGGCCGAACTCGCGCTGCAGCTCGCGCAGGAGGAGCAGGATCTGGATCTGCACCGTCGCGTCGAGCGCCGTCGTCGGCTCGTCGGCGAGCAGCACCTTGGGCCGGCAGGCCAGCGCGAGCGCGATCATGGCGCGCTGGCGCATGCCGCCCGACATCTCGTGCGGGAAGTTGTCGAGCCGGCGCTCGGGGGAGGGGATGCGGACGCGCTCGAACAGCTCCAGCGCGCGGGCGCGCCCCGCCTTGTGCGACACGCCCTCGTGGCGCACCACGGCTTCGGCGATCTGATCACCGACCCGGTAGACCGGATCGAAGGCGAGACCGGGCTCCTGGAAGATCATCGCGACGGTGCCGCCGCGAAAGCGCGCCAGCTCGCGCCGCGACAGGGCCGTCACGTCGCGGCCGTCGACCACGAGGCTGCCGCCGATGCGGGCGCGCTTCTCCGGCAGCAGGCGCATCAAGGCGCGCAGCGTCACGCTCTTGCCGGAGCCGGACTCGCCGAGCAGCGCCACCACCTCGCCGGCGCCGAGCGACAGATCCACGCCAGCGACCGCGCGCACGCTCTTCGCGCCGCCGACGAAGTCGACGGTGAGGTCGTTGACGGACACGAGGGGCGCGCCGGCGGGCGGGGTGCTCATGCGGCGGTCTCCTGCAGCGGCGCGGCCTGCGGATGGCCGGAGCCTGCTTGCGCCATCAGGCAGGCGACCTGGTGCGTACCGGCGACAGTGGCGAGCGCCGGCTCGACATGGGCACAGATTGCCGAGGTGGAGCCGCAGCGGGTGTGGAAGCGGCAGCCCGGCGGCGGATCGATCGGGTTCGGCGGATCGCCGGAGAGCGGCGCCTCCTGCGTGCGCGCATCCGGATCCATCGACGGCATCGAGGCCAGCAGGGCGCCCGTGTAGGGGTGGCTCGGCGCTTTCAAGATCACGTCGGAGGGGCCGACCTCGGCGACCTTGCCGAGATACATCACCATCACGCGGTCGGCCATGAAGCGCACGACGTTGAGATCGTGCGAGATGAACATGTAGGTGAGGCCGAACTCGGCCTTCAGATCGAGCAGCAGGTTGAGCACCTGCGCCTCGACCGACTTGT
Source organism: Rhodoplanes elegans (assembly GCF_016653355.1). Taxonomy (GTDB): domain Bacteria; phylum Pseudomonadota; class Alphaproteobacteria; order Rhizobiales; family Xanthobacteraceae; genus Rhodoplanes; species Rhodoplanes elegans. The sequence goes on from NZ_NHSK01000173.1 coordinate 11,428, forward strand.
CGAGCGCCGACACGGCCTCGTCGAGAATCACGAGGCGCGGCTGCAGCGCGAGCGCGCGGGCGATGTTGATGCGCTGGCGCTGGCCGCCGGAGAGCTCGTGCGGATAGCGGCCGGCGAAGCGGCCGGGCTCGAGACCGACCTTGAAGAGCAGGTCGTGAGCGCGGCCCATCGCCTCGCGCTTGCCGACGCCGTGCACGCGCGGCCCGAACGCGATCGTGTCCTCGACGGTCAGGCGCGGATTGAGGGAGGCGTAGCTGTCCTGGAACACCATCTGGACCTCGCGCCGATAGGTCGTGAGGTCGAGAGCGCGCGAGCCGAGCGCCTCGCCGTCGAAGACGATCTCGCCGGCGTCGGGTGCGATGATCTGCATCACCAGACGGGCCGTGGTCGACTTGCCGCAGCCGGACTCGCCGACGACGCCGAGCGTCTCGCCCTTGGCGATGTCGAAGTCGACGCCGTCGACGGCCCGCACGGCCCCGGTCACGGCGCCGCGCCAGCTCTTGCGGCCGCCGAAATGCTTGACCAGGCCGCGCACCGAGAGGAGCGGCTGGGCCGGCCCGCCGCGATCGCGCGCCGCCGGATCAAACGTGGTGTCGAACGCGGTGTCGGTCACGCCTTCACCTCCATGGCGGAGCGCAGGCCGTCGGACAACAGGTTGAACGAGATCGAGGTGACGAAGATCATCACGCCCGGAAGTGCCGCGACCATCGGCTGGGTGTAGATCGCGGTGCGCAGCGTGTTGAGCATCAGGCCCCATTCCGGCTCGGGCGGCTTGGAGCCGAGCCCGAGGAAGGAGAGGCCGGAGGCGAGGATCATCGACACGCTGATCAGGCTCGTCGAATAGACGAAGATCGGCCCGAGCACGTTGCCGAGCACGTGCACGCGCACGATGGTGAACGGCCCGGCGCCGGAGACGCGCGCCGCCTCGACATAGTCGCGGGTGCGGATCTGCGTCGTCACGCTCTCGGCGACCCGCGTTACCTGCGGCACGAACACCACGGTGAGCGCCACGATGGCGTTGAGGATGCCGGCGCCGAGCGTGCCCGACAGCGCGATGGCGAGCAGCACCGATGGGAAGGCGTAGAACACGTCGACGGTGCGCATGATGATGGTGTTGATCCAGCCGCCCGCATAGCCGGCCGCGATGCCGAGCAGGGAGCCGATCGTGAAGGCGCAGAACACCGGCAGCACGCCCATCACCAGCGACAGGCGGCCGCCGTAGATCAGGCGGCTGAGCATGTCGCGGCCGAGCTCGTCGGAGCCGAGCGGGAAGCCCGGCGTGCCGATCGGGCGCAGGCGGCGGATCATCGAGCTCTTGTAGGGATCTGCGGGCGCGATATAGGGCGCGAAGATCGCGGCGAGCACGATCAGCAGGATGATCACGGCGGCCGTCACGGCGACGGGATCGCGCGCGAGGCGGCGCAGCACGCCGGCCCAGTAGCCGCGGCCGAGCTTCTTGACGGGTGCCACGACGGCCGGGGCCGGGGCGGAATCGACGGTCGTCACGGCCATGGTTTTTCTCCGTCAGCCCCGCTTGATGCGCGGATCGAGGGCGGTCTGCAGCACGTCGACGGCGAGGTTGAGCATCACGAAGAACATCGCGAGGATCAGGATCGTGCCCTGCAGCAGCGGCAGGTCGCGCTGGAAGATCGCGGCGTTGAGCAGGAAGCCCGAGCCCGGCCAGGAGAACACCGTCTCGATCAGGATCGAGCCGCCGAGCAGATAGCCGAGCTGAAGGCCCATCACGGCGAGCGCGGTCGGCGCGGCGTTGACGACGACGTGGCGGAACACGCCGAACTCGCTCATGCCCTTGGCGCGCAGCGCCTCGACGAAGTCCTGAGAAAGAATGTCGCCGACCAGCGCCCGCACGGTTCGCGCGATGACGCCCATCGGGATCACCGACATGGTGATGGCGGGCAGGATGATGTAGCGCAGATGCGCGGCGTCGGGCCGCCAGTCGGAGGAGCCGTCGGGTCCGGCGCCGGTCGGCGGCAGCCAGCCGAGCTGCGCCGCGAAGATGATCACCAGCACCATGCCGAGCCAGTAGTGCGGCACGCTGACGCCGAGCACGGAAATGAAGGACGCCAGCTTGTCGAGCCAAGAATCGCGAAAATAACCGGCGACGAAGCCGAACAGGGTGCCGAACGTGAAGCCGATCATGGTCGCGACGGTGGCGAGGATGAGCGTGTTCTTGACCGCGCGCAGGACCTCCGTCGCGACCGGCCGGCCGGTCGCGATCGAGTTGCCGAGGTCGCCGTGCAGCACCTTCCAGAACCACAGCGCGTATTGCACCGGCAGCGGCTTGTCGAAGCCGTAGGCGGCCTTCATCTGCTCCTGCAGCTCGAGGGTCGCGTCGGCCGGCAGGATCGCGGTGAGCGGATCGCCCGGCGTGATGTGGACGAGCAGGAAGCACACCACCGTGACCCCGATGGCGACCGGGGTGACGTAGAGCAGACGACGCAGCGTGAAGGCGAGCATGATCGAATCTCCGGGTCGTCATGCCCGGCCTTGTGCCGGGCATCCACGTCTTGACGGCATGCCGTGAGAGAAGGCGTGGATGGCCGGGACGAGCCCGGCCATGACGAGTCAATCACTTCGCCATCGTGATCGGCGAGAAGTCCTGGAACCAGTTCTGGGCCTGGACGAAGCCGGTGACCTTGGCGCTCATGGCGCGCGGGTTCACGTCGTGCGTCACCATCAGATAGAGCGCGTCGTCGACCATCTTCTCGTGCGTCTTGCGCAGCACCTTGGTCTGCTCCACCGGATCGAAGGTGTTGCGGATGCCGTCGAGCAGCTTGTCCATCTCGGGGTCGCAGTAGTAGCCCCAGTTGACGCCGGCGGGCGGCGCGAGATTGCACTGCGAGAAGCGGATGAAGCCGGTGAACGGATCCTGGATGAAATAGGAGTAGTTCATCGCCGTGGTGCCGAGCGCGGTCGGGTGCTTCACGCCGGCGCGCCAGATGTTGATCATCGTGTTCCATTCGACGACCTGGAACTCGACCTTGATCCCCACCTCGGCGAGGTTCTGCTGGATCAGCTCGTTCATCGGCAGCGGCTGCATCTGGCCCGAGCCGGAGGCCGAGATCAGCACCTTGGTGACGAGCGGCTTGGCCGGCCCGTAGCCGGCCTCGGCGAGGAGCTTCTTCGCCTGCGCGGGGTCGTATCCGATCTTGAAGGTCGGCGACCCGAACCACTGGTGGCCGGGCGGGAAGAAGCCCTGCGCCGGGATCATCATGCCGCCGAGCAGCGCCTTCATGCCCTCGCGGTCGATCGCCAGATTGGCGGCCTTGCGGACCCGGATGTCGTTCCACGGCGAGCCCTCGACGCGCGAGAGGTGCCAGGTCCAGTTGTGCGGATAGGCGTTGGTGACGATCTTGAAGCCGGCCTTCTTGAGCGAGTCGACGGCGTCGGGCGCCGGCGCCTCGATCCAGTCGACCTGGCCGGAGCGCAGCGCCGCGACGCGGGCGTTCGCCTCGGGCAGCGGCACGAGGACGAGCTTGTCGAGCTTCGGCACCCGCGCCTTGTTCCAGTAGGCCGTGTTGGGCACCATCTCGGCGCGCTCGCGCGGCACGAACGAGGTGAGCTTCCACGGGCCGGTGCCGGACGGCGTCTTCGCGAAGGCCTCCCAGCTCTTGCCGACCTTCTCCCACTGGGCCGGCGACGACATCATGATCCAGGCGAGCTGATAGAGCAGCGTCGCGTCCGGCGTCTTGGTGGCGATCTCGAGCGTGGTCGGGTCGACGGCGCGGTAGGAGGCGACCGCGGGGATGCGGGTGCGGCCCTGCGCCGATTGGCGCGGATCGTAGTGCGGCGCCTTGTCGTCGAGCAGCTTGTCGAGGTTCCACACGACGGCGGCGGCATCGAACTTCGAGCCGTCGTGGAACGTCACGTCGTCGCGCAGCTTGAACGTCCACTTGGTCTTGTCGGTCGGATCGACGCTCCACGAGGCGGCGAGGCCGGGGCGGATGTCGGAGGGCTTTTCGGCCGACGACATGTCCCAGTCCACGAGCGCGTCGTAGACCGTGTAGCCCATGAAGCGCATGCCCTCGCCGCCGTTGTCGGTCTGGCCCGTGGTGAGGGGAATGTCGGAGGCCGTCATGCCGATGCGCAGCGTGCCCTGCGCGGCGGCGGGCGCGACCGCGACGACGGGCGTCAGCAGGGTGGCGGCGAGGAGGAGAGCGAGAGTCCGGGATCTCATGGTGGTGCTCCTTGGACTATGCGGTCGGCGGAACGCCCGGCGGTCGCCGGGAAGCGTGTCGAGGGCCGCTTCGGTGCCGGTCATTCCGGGGCTCGGGCTGCAAGCCCGGGAGCCCGGAATCCATACGCCCGGCGTCGGTGGCTCACGACGGACAGGGGGTATGGGTCCCGGGCTCGCCGCTTCGCGGCGCCCCGGGACGACGAAAAGTGATCACTCCATCCCGATGGTGGTGAGATCCTGGAACCAGTGCTGGGCCTGGACGAACGTCTTCACCTTGGGCGAGAGGGCGTGCGGGTTGGTGTCGTGCACGACCCAGACCAGCGGCGCGTCGTCGACCACCATCGCGTGCGCGACGGCCAGCAGCTCGTCCTGCTTCTTCGGGTCGAAGGTGCGCTTGGCCTCGTCGATGACGGCGTCGACCTTCTCGTTCTTGTAGAAGCCCCAGTTGACGCCGACCGGCGCCACCTGGCCCGAGTGGAAGAAGCGGATGATGGCGTAGAGCGGATCGGACGTGACATAGGCGATGTTGTTGGCCGTGAGGCCGGCCGACATCTCGTCCTTGGCGCCCTTGCGCCAGTAGGTGTAGAGCGCCTCCAGCTCGACGACCTTGAAGTCGACCTGGATGCCGATATCCTTGAAGCTCTCCTGCAGGAACTCGTTCATCGGCAACGAGAGCATCTGGCCGGTGCCGCCCTGCGCGATCACGAACGTGGTCTCTAGCGGCTTGTCGGGGCCGTAGCCGGCCTCCTTGACGAGGCGCTTCGCCTCGGCGAGGTCGTACTTGATCTTGAACGAGGGGGTGCCGAACCACGGGCTCGACGGATCGACCTGGCCGACGGCCGGCTTGGCGAGCCCGTTCAGAAGCTCGAGCATGGCGTCGCGGTCGATCGCGAGATTGAGGGCGCGGCGCAGCCGCACGTCGGTCCACGGCGAGCCCGGCAGCGTGCTCAGGTGATAGTTCCAGACATGCGGCGTGACGTTGGTGACGATCGTCATGCCGGACTGCTTCAGGCGCGGCACGGCGTCGGGGGCGGGGGTCTCGATCAGGTCGACCTGGCCGGCGAGCAGCGCGTTGGTGCGGCTCAGCGCCTCCGGCATGGGGATCAGCACCATGCGATCGGTCTTCGGCAGGCGGCTCTTGTTCCAGTAGTCGGGGTTCTTGACCAGCTCGGCGCGCTCGCGCGGCACCAGCTTGTCGAGCTTGAACGGCCCGGTGCCGGACGGGCTCGCGGCGAACTTGTCCCAGTCGCGGCCGAGCTTCTCGTACTGGGCCGGGCTCGACACCAGGAACCACAGCATCTGATAGGGGAAGAAGCTGTCGACCTCCTTGGTGGTGATCTCGACCGTCTTGGCGTCGATCTTCTTCCAGCTCGCGACCGAGGGGAGGCGCGGCTTCACCTGGGCGCTCTGGCGCTTGTCGAAATGCGGCGCCTTGTCGTCCAGGACCTTGTCGAGGTTCCAGATCACGGCGTCGGCGTCGAACGTGGAGCCGTCGTGGAACTTGACGCCCTCGCGCAACGTGAACCGCCACTTCTTCTTGTCGGCGGCGTCGACCTCCCAACCCGTGGCGAGGCCGGGGATCAGCTTGCCGGGCCGGTCGGCGACGTCCATCTCCCAGGCGACCAGCGGGTCATACAGGGTATAGCCGGTGAACTGATACGCGCCGGCGCCGCGGTCGGGCTGACCCGAGGTGAGCGGGATGTCGGCGAGCGAGATGCCGTAGCGCACGACGGATTCGGCCTGCGCCGGCATGCCGGCGACCATGGGTCCGGCGATTACCGATCCGGCGAGCAGGAGGGCCGGGGAGAGAAAGGACGGAAGAAAACGCATTGACGTCTCCAGCGGGGGTGTAGGCGCCGAAAAAGCAATATCGGTGCCACCGGCCGGAGGTTGACGTCGCAGGGCTTCGCGCGGCGTCGTCGCGAGGCGGCGCGGAAATGATCAGCGAAAGATCGAATGCTGAGCAGACGAGCGCCGATCGCCGGGGCGAGACCGCGCCGAAGCGGTCGCAGCGTACCGTTCGCGGCTGTGGCGACGAACGCCTGCACGGTCCGGTAGGCGGCGCGTGCATACAAGGTCGGCCGAGTGGGGCGAGCGCGTGGCCGCCCCGCCGGAGATCAGGCCGCCTTGCCGCCGGTGAGCGAGGCGAGGAAGCGCGACACCTCGCTCTTCAGCCGCCCGCTCTCGCCGGCGAGCGAGCGCGCGGCGTCGTGGACGCTGCTCGCCGCCGTTCCCGAGTCGACGGCGCGGGCGTTGACGTCGCTGATGTTGGAGGCCACCTGCGCCGTGCCGGCCGCGGCCTGCTGGATGTTGCGGGCGATCTCGCGCGTCGCCGTGCCCTGCTGCTCGGCGGCGGCCGCGATGGCGCCGGCGATCTCCGAGATCTGGCCGATGGTCGCGCTGATCTCCTTGATCGCGGTCACCGAGTCGGTGGTCGCCATCTGCATGCCGGAGACCTGGCCGGAAATCTCCTCGGTCGCCTTGGCGGTCTGGGCGGCGAGCGCCTTGACCTCCTGAGCGACCACGGCGAAGCCCTTGCCGGCTTCGCCGGCCCGGGCCGCCTCGATGGTGGCGTTCAGCGCGAGCAGGTTGGTCTGGTCGGCCACGCTGGTGATCAGCTTGACGACGTCGCCGATGCGGGCGGCGGCCTGCGACAGCGCCGTGATGCGGGCGTCGGTCTGCTGCGCCTGCTTCACCGCCTCGCCGGCGATGCGGCTCGACTCCTGCACCTGGCGGGTGATCTCCTGCACCGAGCTCGACAGCTCCTCGGCGGCCGCCGCCACGGTCTCGACATTGGTCGAGGCCTCCTCGGAGCCGGCCGCGACGGTCAGGGCCAGCGAGCGCGTGTCCTCGGCCGTGCGGGTGAGCTGGCGGGCCGAGTCCTCGAGGCCGTGCGAGGCCGACGAGACGGTCTCGACGATGCCGCCGACGCTCGCCTGGAAGTCGGATGCCACCCGGTTCAGGGACTCGCGCTTGTCGCGCGCGCCGGCCTCGATATAGACCGAGATGGCGAAGTCCATGTCGATCATCGCGGCCTTGACGAGGGCGCCGATCAGCTTCGTGCGGCGCTCCGCGTTCGATCCGAGCCAGCCGTCCTTGAACTCGGTCTCGATCATCGCGACGAGCCGCACCATCACGTAGCTGTAGCCGCCGATGTACCAGCGCGGCTCCAGGCCGAGCTTGTTGTGGGTCTCTCCGATGCGCTTCACCGAGCGGACATAGTCGTCGCTGAAGTCGCCCTTGACGATGGTCGCCCAGTGCTCGAGCTGCTTCTGCTTGGCGTGGCGCTTGCGCGCGTCGCTCGCGAACATGCCCGACGCGTCCGGGAAGCGATCGATCTGGGTGTAGAACCGATCGAGAATGCCGGGCAGGTGCTTCTCGACGAGGGGGCGCATCTCGCGCAGCAGGCTGCGCGTCTCGTCGTCGATGTCGGCGAACTGCAGGCGGGCACGGATATCGGCGTCGCTCATCGGGGGGCTCTTCGGTGGCGCAGGATCGCAGCGGCGTGGATCACATTCCAAATCAAAGGTGACAACCTCCGGTAAAAGGAGAATTAAAGTGAAACTAATAGTCTATTTTGGTTATTTATCCCGCGTCGCGGCGGGCGACATGCCTCCATCGCTGCTCCGCGCCATTACGGAGTTGCACGACGATCGCGGGGCCCCAGATACCTGAAGGCTCGTCCGGCTCGCCGGCCTGTCGTCGCGAGCTGCTCCGAGCGCGCAAGGAGACGCCCGATGCGGTTGTGTCAGGTCGCGGGGCGGTCGTGGGTGCTGATCACGACTGCGCTTCGCTCGCTCTACCGACGGCGGATAGCCGAAACGGCGACTGCCGTCGCCGTCGCTGTCGCCGTTGTGACGATCGGCTGGACCGCCGCGTCGGCGGCGCCCGATCGGCGCGTCGCGCTGGTGATCGGCAACGACGCCTACGTCCATCTCGGACCGGAGCGGCAGCTCCGCAACGCCGTCGCCGACGCCCGGTTGATGCGCGCCACGCTCGCCGGTCTCGGCTTCGAGGTGATCTTCGTCGCCAATGCCGACCGCCGCACCCTGGTCGACCGCCTGTCCGACCTCGCCGTCCGGGTCGGGCGCGACGACACGGCGTTCGTCTATTTCGCCGGCCACGGGGTCGCGCTCGCGGGCGCCAACTATCTGCTGCCGTCCGACATCCCGGCGCCGCGCGCGGCCGGTCGCGGCGAGGAGGGGCGGCTCGCCGAGCACGCGATCGCCGAGGCGAGCGTCGTCGAGCGTCTGGTGCAGGCCGGCGCCCGGGTGTCGATCGTGGTGCTCGACGCCTGCCGCGACAACCCCCTGCAGGGCAGCGACCGCCGCGCCGTCGGCGCCGCGCGGGGCCTTCTGCCCGGGGCTTCGGCACAAGGGCTGTTCTCGATCTACGCGGCCGGCTTCGGCCAGTCGGCGCTCGACCGGCTCGGGCCGGACGACCCGCATCCGAACTCCGTGTTCACCCGCGTCTTCGCCGAGACGCTGAAGACGCCGGGGCTCGACCTCAAGGCGGTGGCGACCGAGACGCGCCGGCGCGTCGTCGCGATGACCCGGGCGGTCGGCTACGACCAGTTTCCGGCCTATTATGATCAGATCGTCGGCGGCGACGTCTTTCTGGCGGGCGGCGAGGCGGGCGCCGCTCCGGCCGCGCGAGCGACGGGATCGCCGGCCGAGGGACGTGATCACGTCGCGGCGGTGGCGCCCCCGGTTCCGCCGGCGACGCCGCGCGACAGTGCTCCGTCTCCGCTGCCCGCCGTCGGCCTCGCGCCGCCGCCGAAAGTTCTCGCCGGGCCGCTGACGGACGCCCAGGAGCGCGCGCTGGAGCCCGGTGACCGCTTCACCGACTGCGCCGGCTGTCCCGAGATGGTCGTGGTGCCGGCCGGGCGCTTCGGCATGGGCTCGCCCGACACCGAGCCGCAGCGCACCGCCAACGAGGGGCCGGTCCAGACCGTGGCGATCGCCAAGCCTTTCGCTGTGGGTCGCACCGAGGTGACGGTGGAACAGTACGCCGCCTTCGTGGCGGCGACCGGGCGACCGACGGCGTCCTCCTGTTACACGCTGGAGGACGGCAACGTGGAGGCGCGTGCCGGCCGTTCGTGGCGCGATCCGGGATTTGCGCAGGCCGGCGACCATCCGGTCGTCTGCGTCGGCTGGCACGACGCCGAGGCCTATGCGGCGTGGCTGTCGCAGCAGACGGGCCGCGCCTACCGGCTGCCGAGCGAGGCCGAGTGGGAATACGCGGCACGCGGCGTCACGACGGCGGGGGCGTCGCCTCGTTATCACTTCGGCGACGACGCGGCGGCGATGTGCGGCTACGCCAACGCGGCCGACCTGACGCTGCGCAACGCGCTCGCCGGGCGCGGCCCGACCCTGTTCGTGCCGTGCCGCGACGATGCCGTCTACACGGCGCCGGTCGGCCGTTTTGCGCCGAACGCCTTCGGGCTCGTCGACATGCACGGCAACGCGGCGGAGTGGGCGGCCGACTGCTGGCGCGACGGCCACGCCGCGGCGCCGGGCGACGGGCGTGGCC
>NZ_NHSK01000174.1 GCF_016653355.1 Rhodoplanes elegans
ACTTGATCAGCTCGGCGGTGCCGCGCGCCGTGAACATCAGCGGCGCCTGGTTGAGATACAGCGGCCGGTAGAGCTCGGTCATCACCTTGCGGGCGCGCTCGTCCGTGGTGCCGACGACGATGCGGTCCGGATGCTTGAAGTCGCGGATCGCCGCGCCCTCGCGCAGGAACTCGGGGTTCGACACCACGGCGAACTCGGCGTCCGGCCGGGTCTCGCGGATGATTCGCTCGACCTCGTCGCCGGTGCCGACCGGCACGGTCGACTTGGTGACCACCACGGTGAAGCCGTCGAGCGCCGCCGCGATCTCGCGGGCGCAGGCGTAGACGTAGGAGAGGTCGGCATGGCCGTCGCCGCGCCGCGACGGGGTGCCGACCGCGATGAACACGGCGTCGGCTGCCGCCACCGGCCCGGCCAGCGTGGTGGTGAAGTCGAGCCGCTTCTCGCGCACGTTCGACGCGACCAGGGCGTCGAGGCCCGGCTCGTAGATCGGGATCTCGCCCGCCTGCAGGGCCGCAATCTTGCCGGCGTCCTTGTCGACGCAGGTCACCTCGTGGCCGAAGTCGGCGAAACAGGCCCCGGACACGAGCCCCACATAGCCGGTGCCGATCATTGCGACGCGCATCAGGAGGCCAGCCTTTCGGTTCCCGAGATGGGGGCGGGCCGCTCATAACAAAGGCTTAGCAGGCGAACAAGCGATCCGGGCCGAGGGCCGGGTGGCGCCACCGGCAGATCCCGGCGAGGTGTGGCCGAATTCGCATAGAATGGTATCGCCCGACCGTTTTAATGTCTCGTCAACCATGTCCAGGTCACATTACATACGCCCACCGGTTGCCGGTGCGTGCACATGACTTCGGGCGCTGGCATCGCCCTCACTCCCTGCAGAACGCGGCCATGACGCAGACCTCCGCCACGACCGATCCCGCGACGGCATTCGCGATCGCCCTCAGAGCCTTGGAGCGAATTCGCGGGCTCGGCCAGGTGCCCGATCCGCCGACCTTCACGGTGTGGTTCACATATTTCCAAGGGCACAACCCGGCGCTCAACCGCGACATCGAGGAGGTCGACCCGGGCGCCCTGTCGCGCACGCGGCTGACGGCGATCCACGACCGGCACTTCGCGACCGAGCGGCATTTCGGCCAGCTGCTGTCGGTCGGCGAGGCGCTCGGCGCCGAGACCCGCAAGGTCGAGAACGTGATCCGGGTCGCGTCGGGCTCGGCCGCCGGCTACGGCATCGACCTGCAGAGCGCGGCCGACGCCCTCGACACGGGCGGCGCCGACCTGTCGGTCTCGGAGCTGATCAAGTCGCTGGTCCGCTCCACCGACGCGATCCAGCAGACCAACGCGCTCCTTCAGGCCCAGCTCCAGCAGTCCGAGCACCAGTTCCGGCTCTTGCAGGAGAACATGGAGACGCTGCGCCTCGAGAGCATGACGGATCCCCTCACCCGACTGGCGAACCGCAAGTATTTCGACTTCTCCCTGGGCCAGGCGACGGCCCGGGCGGCCGACGACGAGGCGCCCGAGTCGTTCTCGCTCGCGATGGTCGACATCGACCGGTTCAAGCAGTTCAACGACCAGTTCGGGCACGCCACCGGCGACGACGTGCTGCGCCTCGTCGCCTTCGCGCTGAAGAACAACGTGCGCACGAGCGACCTCGTGGCCCGCTACGGCGGCGACGAGTTCGCGGTGCTGCTGCCCAACGCCCCGCTCGAGGACGCGATGGCGGTCGGCGACCAGATCCGCAAGGCGGTCGCCGAGCGGCCGCTCCTGCGCCGCGCCACCAAGGAGATGCTCGGCCACGTCACCCTGTCGATCGGGGTGGCCGCCTGGAGGCCGGGCGAGACCGCCGAGTCGCTGCTCGAACGCGCCGATCGCCTTCTCTACGAGGCGAAGGCGAACGGGCGGAACTGCCTGGTCGGCGCCCCGGTGAGCGCCGGCTGACCACGGCCGGCGCGGCCGGATCGGCAGCCGCCGCGGCCGGTGCGGCGGCCGCCGTCGCGGTCGCCGTCTCGTCGCATCGGCCTACGTACAATTCCCGAGACCGCGGGGCGATTCGCGGCTCTACGGTTGCGGCCCCGCCGCTCCGGCGACAGGCATTTCAGGAGGGCCGCTTGCATTTCACCGACGCACTTCCGATCGCCCGGCCGCGACGCGGTCGGCCGGCCTTGCTGGCCGGCGCCGCCGGCCTCGCGCTGCTGCTCGGGCTCGCCCCGATGCTGCCCGCCGAGCAGGCTTTCGCCCAGGCCGGGGCGGCCGGCGCTCCGGCGGCGGCCACCGCCGCCCAGCAGCAGACATTGTCGCGGGAGCAGATCGAGGCGCTGGTCGCACCGATCGCGCTTTACTCCGACGATCTCCTGTCGCAGGTGCTGATGGCGTCGACCTATCCGCTGGAGATCGTCCAGGCGGCGCGCTGGCAGAAGGCGAACGCCAAGCTCACCGGCACGGCCCTGCAGGACGCGCTCAAGCAGCAGTCCTGGGACGCCAGCGTCAAGGCGCTGGTCGCCATCCCGCAGACGCTGACGATGCTGAACGACAAGCTCGACTGGACCCAGAGGCTCGGCGACGCCTTCCTGGCCCAGCAGGGCGACGTGCTCGACGCCGTGCAGCGGCTGCGCGCCCGCGCCGACGCGGCAGGCAAGCTGAAGACGACCCAGCAGCAGAAGGTATCGACCCAGTCGAGCGCCGGCAAGACCGTCTACGTGATCCAGCAGGCCGACCCGCAGGTCGTCTACGTGCCGGCCTACGACCCGGCCGTCGTCTACGGCGGCTGGCCGTACCCGGCCTATCCGCCGGTCAGCTACTATCCGCCCGGCTACGTGGCGAGCAGCGCGCTGTGGTTCGGCGCCGGCGTCGCCGCCGGTGCGGCGCTGTGGGGTGGCTGCAACTGGGGGGCCCGCCAGGTCAACGTCAACGTCAATCGCTTCAACAATTTCAACGGCACCAACATCAACAACTCCAACTGGCAGCACGATGTCGGCCACCGCGGGGGCGTCCCCTACGGCGACGGCGACGTGGGCCGCCAGTTCGGGCGCGGCGCGGCGGCCGACGATGCCGCGCGCGACGCTTTCCGCGGACGGCTCGAGGCCGGCCAGGACCCGTTCCGCGATCGCGCCGGCCTCGGCGACCGCCCGGCTGCGGGCGACCGTCCGCTGGCGGGTGACCGCCCCGGCCTCGGTGATCGCCCCGCAGCGGGCGACCGGGCCGGTCTCGCGGACCGGGCCGGGCCGCGGGATGCGGACCGCGCCGGCAGCGCCTTC
>NZ_NHSK01000175.1 GCF_016653355.1 Rhodoplanes elegans
CCTCGCGCAGCGCCGCGGCGAACGCCGCGACATCGCCCGGCGGGACCAGAATCCCGGCGCCGGGCGGGACCGTGTCGGGGATCGCCCCGCCCGTCGTCCCGACCACCGGCAGGCCGTAGCTCGTCGCCTCGGCGAACGCCATTCCGTATCCTTCGAACACAGATGCCGACACGAACAGGTCGGCCTCCGCGTAGAGGGTCGCGAGCCGGTCCGCCGAGACGGTGCCGGCCAGCGTGACACGATCCGCGAGCCCGCGGGCCGTGATCAGCGCGGCGACGGACGCGGCCGTCATCGGATCACGATCCTGCGGCCCGACGATGACGAGGCGCCAGTCGACATCCCGCAGCCGAGCCAGCGCCTCGATCAGAACATCGTAGCCCTTGCGCGGGACCAGCGACCCGACCGAGATCAAATTTGCAGCGCGATCCTCACCTGCAAGGGGACGCGACACGTCGATCTCATCAGGCAAGAAGCGGGCCGGCGAGGAGTGGGCCGCCAAGACGTGGGCCGGCCTGTCGGTGCCCGGCACCGCGACGGCGATGCGGTCCGGCGCGACGCCGTAGTCGGCGGCGACGCAGCGCGCCGTCGCCGGGCTGGTGACGATGACGGCGCGGGCACCGGCGAGCGCCGCGCGCTCGCTCGCCCGCAACACATCGGCTTGGGCTGGCGACAGCCCGGCCTCCAGCGCCAGCGGATGATGCACCAGCGCGACGACCGGCACGCGGCGGCACACCGTCGCGGCGAGCTCCGGCAGCACTCCGTAGGCGAGGCCGTCGACGATCACGGGCGTGCCGGCCGCGACCGCGTCGAGCATCGCCACGGCCGTCCGGCGGGTCGCGACGTCGGGCCACGGAAAGCCGTCGCCGAGCGACAGCACGTCGACGCGCCAGCCGGCCGCGCGCAGCTCGGCGATCAGGCGCTTGTCGTAGCCGTAGCCGCCGGTCGGCGTGTCGAGATCGCCGGGCACGGCGAAGACGAGGCGCTTCATGTCGCGCTCGACCGAACAAGCCGCCGGTCATTCCGGGGCGGCGTACAGCGCCGAACCCGGAATCCAGCCACACGCTCATGACGCCGAAACTGGATTCCGGGTTCGCAGACCTGCGGTCTGCGCCCCGGAATGACCAGGAGAGGCCGACGACAAACCCTCACCACAGCGGCGCCTCGTACCAGGCGCGGGCGACGTGCGATTCGGAGATGGTGACGCGGATGGCGTGGAGCTCGCGGCCGTCGCGGCCGAGCCCGCCGGCGCGCGCCGTCTCGGCGAGCGTGTCGTGGACGTGGCGGGTCAAAAATTCGGTCGTCGTGTTCTTGCCGGCGAACTGCGGCAGGTCGTCGAGATTCTTGTAGTTCAGCGGCGCCAACACGGCCTTCAGGGCCTCGTCGAGCCGGCCGATGTCGACCACGATGCCGTTCTGGTCGAGCGCCTCGGCGAGGATCGCCGCGTCGACCACGAAGGTCGCGCCGTGCAGCGCCTGCGCCGGGCCGAACACGGCCCCGCGGAACGAGTGGGCGATCATGATGTGATGACGGACTTCGACGGCATACACGGGCGCGGCCTCCGGTTCGGGGGCGCCAGATTAGCCGAAGATGTCGACGGACGCGCAACGCGCACGGTGCCGCCGCGACCACCGTCACCTCTCCCCGGCGGGGAGCGTTGCCGTCATCCGGGGCGCGGACCGCAAGGTCCGCGAGCCCGGGATCCATACCCCCGGTGCGGGTGGCTCACGAAAGACAGGGTGTATGGGTCCCGGGTTCGCTGCTTCGCAGCGCCCCGGGACGACAGAATCCCTGCCCTCACTTCCCCATGCGCTTCTTGCGCTGGCCGAGGGTGCGCAGGCGGAGCGCGTTGAGCTTGATGAAGCCCTGGGCGTCGTGCTGGTCGTAGGCGACCGCGCCTTCCTCGAAGGTGACGAGCTCCTGGTCGTAGAGCGAGTACGGGCTCTCGCGGCCGACCACCGTCACGTTGCCCTTGTAGAGTTTGAGCCGCACCCGGCCGGTGACGAACTCCTGGCTCTTGTCGATCGCGGCCTGCAGCATCTCGCGCTCGGGCGCGAACCAGAAGCCGTTGTAGACGAGCTCGGCGTATTTCGGCATCAGCTCGTCCTTGAGGTGGCCGGCGCCGCGGTCGAGCGTGATCGACTCGATGCCGCGATGCGCGGCGAGCAGGATGGTGCCGCCGGGGGTCTCGTACATGCCGCGCGACTTCATGCCCACGTAACGGTTCTCGACCAGGTCGAGACGGCCGATGCCGTTGACGCGGCCGAGATCGTTGAGCTTGGCGAGCAGCGTCGCCGGCGACAGCTTGACGCCGTCGATCGCCACCGCGTCGCCGCGCTCGAAGTCGACGGTCAGGAAGGTCGCGTGGTTGGGCGCATCCTCGGGATTGACGGTGCGGCTGAAGACGTAGTCCGGCACGTCCTGCGCCGGGTCCTCCAGCACCTTGCCCTCCGAGGAGGTGTGCAGGAGGTTGGCGTCGGTGGAGAACGGCGCCTCGCCGCGCTTGTCCTTGGCGATCGGGATCTGATGCTGCTCGGCGAACTCGATCAGCTTGGTGCGCGAGGTGAGATCCCATTCGCGCCACGGCGCGATCACCTTCACGTCCGGCTTCAGCGCGTAATAGGCGAGCTCGAAGCGGACCTGGTCGTTGCCCTTGCCGGTGGCGCCATGACAGACCGCGTCGGCGCCGACCTTCTCGGCGATCTCGATCTGCTTCTTGCCGATCAGCGGGCGCGCGATCGAGGTGCCGAGCAGATACTGGCCCTCGTAGACGGCGTTGGCCCGGAACATCGGGAACACGTAGTCGCGCACGAACTCTTCGCGCAGATCCTCGATGAAGATGTTCTCCGGCTTGATGCCGAGCAGCAGCGCCTTCTGGCGGGCCGGCTCCAGCTCCTCGCCCTGGCCGAGATCGGCCGTGAAGGTGACGACCTCGCAGCCATAGGTCGTCTGCAGCCACTTCAGGATGATCGAGGTGTCGAGACCGCCCGAATAGGCCAGCACCACCTTCTTGACGTCGCTCTTTGCCATGCCCTCTCGGCCGGACGGCCGCTCCTCGTGCCGACGGCCGCGGCGGTCCGGGCCCTCTGTCGGCGTCTCGTGAAAATCGCGGCGGACTATAGGCGGACGGCGCGCCCGTGCAAGCCGCGGGCCGCGGGCGGCAGCGTTGCCGGCGGCGGTTTCGGGAGGCAACGGTTGTCTGGCGCGGGGGATACACGCGGCCTCGGCGCTCCTGGTCCCAGGCCGCGGGCGTCAAGCGCCTCGGTCATTCCGGGCCGGTGCGAAGCGCCGGACCCGGAATCCAGCCGCACATTCGGACTGTCGCTGGATTCCGGGTTCGCGGCTTCGCCGCGCCCCGGAATGACGGTGACGTCTCGGGCCGTGGCCTCAGCCCGCCTGCGGCCCCACCTCGCCCCAGAACTCGGAGATCAGCGCGGAGATCTCGGCCGGCTTCTCCTCGTGGGCGAGGTGGCCGAGCGTGCGCAGGCAGACGACGCGGGAGCCGGGCACGCGGTCGCGCGCCTGGAACGATTCGTCGGGCGGCACCGTGCCGTCGCGGCCGCCGGCGATCAACAGCAGCGGCACCGCGAGTCGTGGCAGGTCGGCGGTGAGGCGCTCGAGGTCCCAGTTCGCCATCATCACGAGGGCGGCGTGGACATGGTGCGGGTTGCGGGCGAGCCGGGCATAGAGCTCTTCGCCCTCGGGCGAGATGGTCGAGCCGGTCGAGTTCAGGATGCCGCGGATCGGGCCGCGCCCCTCGGCCCACCAGGCGAACGCCCGCGCGGTCAGCGTGTTGGAGGCCAGCACCCGGGCGATCGGCGCGAAGGTGTGGCCGGCGACGCCGCGGAACGGCATCAGGGCGCCGTTGATCGAGACGATGCCGCGCGGCGCCAGCGTGCCGTCGATCGCCATGCGGATCAGCACGGCGGCCCCGGCCGAGTGGCCGGCGACCAGGGCCGGCTCGACCCCGAGCGCATCGAGCAGCGCCCGCACGGCGGCCGCCATGCCGGGCAGCGACAGGCTCGAATCGTCTTTGGTGCGGGTGAAGCCGTGGCCGGGCAGATCGGGCGCCACCACGGTGAATGTCTCGGCGAGCCGCGGGATCATGTCCGCGAACGAATGTGTGGCGGCACCGGTGCCGTGGAGCAGCAGCAGCACGGGCCCGTGCCCGGTCTGCTGGACGTGCCAGTTGATCCCGCCCGCCTCGACGAAACGGCTCGCGTCGCGGTTCGGCCAGTCGCGGCCGTCCCGCTCCCACGCCAGACGATCACTCATCCCGAAACGTCATGCTCTGCAATGTCACGACCGGAACGCCTCGTGATCGAGACACGCCGTGCCGTCCGAAACAACCTACGCCGCCGCGCCCGGCCCGGATCACGGTTCTGGAAAATCGCGGGCCGCGCCGGCCGGCGTTGCCGACCGGCGCGCCCTGCTCGAAATTCACTTCGCCGTCTGGAACAGCTCGTCGGTCTTGAACTTCGGGGTGCCGAAGTCGCGGCCCGAGTGGTCGCGATGATACGACTCGATGCGCTCCACCTCCTCGCGCGATCCGAAGATCAGGGCGATGCGCTGGTGCAGCTTGGTCGGCTTGACGTCGAGGATGCGGTCCTGGCCCGTGATCGCCATGCCGCCGGCCTGCTCGGCGATCAGCGCGATCGGGTTCGCCTCGTACATCAGCCGCAGCTTGCCGGGCTTGCCCGGATCGCGGGTGTCGCGCGGATACATGAACACGCCGCCGCGGATCAGGATGCGGTGACAATCGGCCACCAGCGACGCGATCCAGCGCATGTTGAAGTCTTTTCCGCGCGGCCCCGGCTGCCCCTCGAGGCACTCGTCCACGTAGCGCTTCACGGCCGGCTCCCAGAACCGGGCGTTCGACGCGTTGATGGCGAACTCCTGGGTGGTCGTCGGCATCTTGATGCGCGGATGCGTCAGGATGAACTCGCCGAGCTGCGGATCGAGCGTGAAGCCGTGCACGCCGGTGCCGACGGTGAGCACCAGCATGGTCGACGGTCCGTAGATAGCGTAGCCGGCGCAGACCTGCTTGACGCCGGGCTGCAGGAAATCTTCCGGCCGCGGCTCGACGCCCGGATTGGGCGCACGCAGAATCGAGAAGATGCTGCCGACCGGCGCATTCACGTCGATGTTGGACGAGCCGTCGAGCGGATCGAACAGCAGGAGATACTTGCCGCGTGGGTAGCGGGGCGGGATCGCCCACGGCATGTCCATCTCTTCCGACGCCATGCCGGCGAGCTGGCCGCCCCACTCGTTGGCGCGGATGAACACGTCGTTGGCGATGACGTCGAGCTTCTGCTGCGTCTCGCCCTGGATGTTGGTGGTGCCGGCCTGGCCGAGCGCACCGCCGAGCGCGCCGTTGGCCACCCGCCGGGCGATCGCCTTGCAGGCGAGGCCGACATCGATGATCAGGGCACTGAAATCGCCGGTGGCTTCGGGGAATCTGCGCCGCTCTTCGATGAGGAATTGAGACAGCGTCGTGTGATCGGTGAGCATTATCGGTCTCCCAATCGTCAACTCATAACGTCCACGACGAGCAGGCTGCAAGCGGGAAGGTTCGAGCGGGAAGGCTCCGGTTGCCGGCCTGTCGGAGATCCGCCGGCATCGCTTGCTCGCGTCGACCGAAACTATAGTCCCGGGCCCGCGGGAAAACCACGCTTATGTTGCATCACACGCGATATGTCGGGCGCGATCGCGCGGCGACGCCGGCGGCGCTGTGCGCACGACCGCGCTGCACGCTCATCCCGCAGGCATCGTCTGCTTGGCCGGCGCGAGGCCGGTCAGGAACAGGTCGTAGACGCGGGCAAAATCGCCAGGCCGCTCGAATTGCGGGAAGGCGCCCGTGTCGAACACCTTCACGGACCAGTTGGGCCGGCGCCCAAGACTGTCGAGCTGTCCATAGTCGACAAAGTCCCCGCGCGTCCCGTGGACGACCAGCACGGGCAGGCCGAGCTGCTCGTAGACGCGGGTGATGTCGCGGCTGAACAGGAGGCCGCCGACGAACCAGAACGGCGCGTGCTCGGCGCCCGGCTGATGCGTGGTCAGGTAGGCGTAGTCCCACACCCCCTCGTCGATCGTCTTGGAGCCCCAGGTCTTCTCGAGGAAGAAGCGGATGCTCGGCCGGACGGTGAGCAGATCGAAGACGGCGCGGCCCCACACCGGGAACGAGAATGCGCCGCGCAGGGCCGTGCTGCCGCGGGTGCTGCCCGGCGGCCCGTAATAGGGCCCACGCGAATCGAGCCCGGTCGGGCTGACGAAGGCGACGCTGCGGAACGCGTTCGGGGCTTCGGCGGCGGCACGGGCCAAGAACTCCGAGCCGAGCGACAGGGCGATGGCATCGACCGGGCGGTCGCCGTGGATGCGCTTGATCTCCTCCACCATGGCCAGCACGGCGTCGGTCATCAGGCGCGGCGTGTAGGTGCGATCGCTGCGCTCGGAGAAGCCGAAGCCCGGCAGGTCGAGGGCATAGACCGGGCGCCGGGTCCGCGCCGCCTCGTAGATCGGCTTGACCTCGTAGGCCGAGGCGGCGGCGTTGACGCTGTGAATCAGGAGGAGCGGCGGCAGGTCGGACTCGGCCACCGCGGTGGCCTCGGCGGCCGGCGCCGTGGTCGGGGCGGGACCGTCGACGTAGTAGCTCAGCCGGCCAGCGATCGAATCCATGTCGCGCTGGTCGCCCGGCAGGGCCGGCGGCATCCGCACCTTCTTGGGGATCAGGAAGGCGCTGACGGCGATCCAGCCGAGCGCCGCGACGGCCGGCACGGCGGCGATCCCGCGCACCCAGCCGGCCCCGGTGCCGCGCCGGCCCGCATTGATCCCGCGATGCACCGGCAGCGGGCGGCGGGCGAGCGTCGACTTGATCGGCATAGGGAAACCCTCGGCTGGCGGTCGCGGTCGCGCGCCCGAACACCTCCATAACGACCGGCATGGCCGGTTGGTTCTCTGCGCCACCTGTTTTGCCGCACGACGAGGCGTGGCGTTGTCTTCCTTCTCCCCGCGCGCGGGGTCGCGCTCTCGCGCGACAAGAAGGCGGCTCGCCGCTCTTCCTTCTCCCCGCGCGCGGGGAGAAGGTGGCTCGCCGCATCGCGGCGAGACGGATGAGAGGGCGCCTCCGTATCCACGAAACGCCCCCTCACCCGACGTCCGCGCTGATCGCGCGAACGTCGACCTCTCCCCGCGCAGCGGGGAGAGGCTCTAGGAACGGCTCTGGGAACGTGGCCCTACCCGGCGAGCGACTCGCGGGGCGGCGACACCGCCTTGACGGCGCCCGAGATCGCCGCTGCGTCGGCATAGGGCAGCGGCAGGTACATGGCGTCCATCTCGCCGGCGATCTTTCGCGCCAACGGGCGGGGATGCGGTGCGGTGTCGACCAGCAGCGCGGTGAGGCCGGCGGCGCGCAGCAGCCGCGCCGAGGCGAGCGCGTCCTCCTCGGCCTTCGGCCGGCCCGGCGAGCCGTCGCGGGCGATGTTGGCGGAGCCGTCGGTCAACAGGATGATGAACGGCGTCTGTCCCTTGCGGCGAATCTGGTCGGCCAGCGCCACGGCGAGGTCTATGCCGCAGGCGAGCGGCGTGCCGCCGCCACCGGGAAGCCCCGCGAGGTTGCGCTTGGCCCGGACGAGCGACCGGGTCGGCGGCAGCAGGATCTCGGCGACCTTACCGCGGAACGACACCATGGCGACCTGATCGCGGCGGACGTAGCAGTCGGCGAGCAAGAGCTCGACCGCGCCCTTCGCCTCGGCGAGCCGGTGCAGGGCCGACGAGCCGGAGGCGTCGACCACGAAGATCGTCGCCGTCTCGGTCTTCTGCTTGAAGCGGGTGATGCGGAAGTCGTCCTTGCGCACCTCGATGCGGGCAGTGCGCTCGGTCTCGCCGGCCAGCGCGCGCTCGCGCCGGCGCAGCGGCTGCCAGGGTGCCGCGGCGCGCAGCGTCTCGATCAGGTTCAGGCGGGCACCGCCCGCGCGCGGCTCGCCGCGCCGCACCCCGGCCGGGCGACCACGCAGTTTCGTCTTCTGGAGATGCCCCGCGCGGCCGGTCGACGGGATGCGCGGCTTGATCCGGCCCTGCAGGCGGAGCTGCTCGAGAAGCCCGGACGGGATCGCCGCCTTGGCGGCTTCGAGGATCATGTCCTCGAGCGGCTGGTCCTCGACGTTCTCCTGCTCCTCGTTCTTGCCGTCCGGCGGCGGCGGCTCGTCCTCTTGCTGCTGGTCCTCCGGCGGTGTCTCCTCCTCCGGGGGCGGCAGCGGCAGGCGGGTGGCGCGCGGCGCCAGCACCAGGCGGGCGGCGACCGCCGCATCCTCCTTGGCGATCTCGTCACGCCCCATCAGGGCGGCGTGTGCGCGGGCCACCGCGAGCGCCTGCAGGGGCGCGCGCAGCGACCAGACGCCGAGCGACAGCGCGGTGCCGCACAGCGCCTCGACGACGTCGTCGGGCGCCACGATGCTGTTGAGCTTTTCGCGCGCCAGCGCGATGTCGTCGGCGTCGGGCGCATCCTCGGCCGGCGGCTCGGCCGAGACGCCCTCGAAGTTGAGCCGGAAGGCGAGGCGGTCGGCGAGCGCGGTCGGCGGCTGCTCGTCCTCGGTCATGCCCTCGTCGAGGGCGACGATGCCGAACCGGGTCGGCGCATCGATCGCGATGCTGTCGCGCTCGACCGTGACGCCGCCATTGTCGAGCACGGCGCCGATACGGGCCGCCGTGCCGGCCGACATCCGCTCCGCCATGGCGGCGATCAGCACGCCGCCGTCGGTCTCGGTGAGAATCCCGCGCTCGGCGATCGGCCGGCCGGCCCGCAGCGTCGCCGCGAGATCGAGCCCGCCGAGCAGGCGGCTGTCGCTGACGTGATGCGGCAGCCGGCGCACCGGCGCGCCCTCCGGCAGCAGCTTTCGCAGCGTCATCAGCCAGCGGTCGCGGGCGAGCCCGGGCAACGACCGCAGGGCGACGCCGACCGTGCCGGCCGGATCGACCGCGAAGAGTGCCGCCGCCAGGACCGCGTCGGCCCAGGGGGACCGTTCGGGCGCTGCGGTCTCGGCCGCGTCGGTCATGCCGCGAAATGCTCCGCCAGCGCGCGCTCGACCCGCACCGTCGAGCCCGCCTCGTCGAGCGGGTTGCGGCGCAGGCGGTGGCGCAGCGCCGACGGCGCCACCCGCTTGAGGTGCTTGTCGCCGACGCTCGCGTCGCCCTCGTAGGCGGCGAGCGCACGCGCCGCCCGGATCAGGGTGAGCTCGCCGCGCAGGCCGTCGGTGCCGAGCCCCATGCACAGCTTCGCCGCACTCTCCAGCGTCGCGTCCGGCACCTTGACGGACGACACACGCTCACGGGCCGCGAGAATCTTGCGGCGGAGCTTGTCGTCCTCCTTCTTCCACTTGGCGATGAAGGCCTCCGGGTCGCGCTCGAAGGCGTCGCGCCGGCGCACCACCTCGATGCGAGTCGCGAGGTCCTCGGGCGTGCGCACCTCGACCGACAGGCCGAAGCGATCGAGGAGCTGCGGACGCAGCTCGCCCTCCTCCGGATTGCCGGTGCCGACCAGCACGAACTTGGCCGGATGCCGAATGGACAGACCCTCGCGCTCGACCACGTTCTCGCCCGAGGCGGCGACGTCGAGCAGCAGGTCGACCAGGTGGTCCTCCAGGAGGTTCGCCTCGTCGATGTAGAGGAAGCCGCGATGGGCGCGGGCCAGGAGCCCCGGCTCGAACGCCTTGACGCCCTGGGTGAGCGCCCGCTCGAGGTCGAGGGCGCCGACCACCCGGTCCTCGGTGGCGCCGAGCGGCAGATCGACCACCGGCACCGGCACCTGCCGGCTCTTCAGCTCGGCCTCGGACTTGCCGCGGCAGTGCTCGCACGACGCGGCCGGCTTCGCCGGATCGCAGGCATACGGGCAGCCGACCACGACCTTCATTTTCGGGAGGAGCTGCGCTAGGGCGCGCACCGCGGTCGACTTGCCGGTGCCGCGATCGCCGAAGGCGAGCACGCCACCGACGGAGGAATCGACTGCCGCGATCAGCAGGGCGAGCTTGATCTCGTCCTGCCCGACGATGGCGGAGAACGGAAACACCAATGCCATGAGGGGCCCAATCTCGATGAGGCAATACGGGAACGGGGCGCCGGCCCGCCGGCCGTGGACGGACCGCGCAATCTGTCAGGCCCGAGAAGTATAGGGAGTGTCAACTCGCCGCAACATGCGTAAGCCCCCGGAGGTCGCGGGATTAGTCGCGGCGGAGAGGTCTTGGACATCGCGCCCCTCTCATCGGCCGGCTGCGTGTTCGGGCACGGCGCCCTATCCCTCTCACCGCCGCGCGGGGAGAGGGTGGCTCGGACCGAAGGTCCGAGTCGGGTGAGGGGGCGCCTCCGTAAAGCTCAGACTCGCGGCGCCCCCCTCACCCGACATCCGCGCTGATCGCGCGAACGTCGACCTCTCCCGCGCGGCGGGGGGAGGTTTCGAGCCTCGATCCGCCGGCCGCATGGCGCAACCATTCCGGTTCGACTAGATTACATCCGAACCACAGCGACGAAGGAGCCCCCATGCCGTCCGGCTTCACGGTCCGCCTCGACGACGACACCCTCGCGGCCCTCGATCGCCTCGCCGTGCAGACGGAGCGGTCGCGGAGCTGGCTGGTGACCAAGGCGGTCGAGGACTTCGTCGCGCTGAACGCCTGGCAGATGGGGAAGATCGAGGCGGGCGTCGCCGCGGCGGACCGCGGTGACTTCGCGAGCGATGCCGAGGTCGAGAGGGTCCGCCGGAAGTTCGCGTCTCGCCCATGAGGCCGCGCTGGACCGCACCCGCGCTCCGCGACCTCGAAGCGATCGGCGATTACATCGCACGCGACGACCGGGCTGCCGCCGCGAGGATGATCGGCCGCATCTTGGATCAGACGGATCTCCTCGCGGACCAGCCGCATCTCGGGCGCGCCGGGCGCATCGCCGGCACGCGGGAGCTCGTCGTCACTTCGACACCCTTCGTCGTCCCCTACCGGGTGCGCAACGGCAATGTGGAGATCCTGGCCGTCTTCCACGGCGCACGACGCTGGCCGGAGCGCTTCGACTGACACCAGCCTTCGTCCGCGCCGCCCGCTGTCCCTACCCCACCCGCTGCACCTCTCCGCTCGCGGCGGAGCGGATCAGGGCTTCGCTCGCGGCGGCGCCGTGGACGATCTCGGCCGGCGTGATCGGGAAGGCCGGACCGCCCTGGGCGGCGCGGGCGAACGCTTCGAGACCCGCGCGGGCCGTGTCGACGCGCGCCGCCGTCCAGGTCTCCGCCTCCCCCTTCACGGGCTGGAAGCGGCACTCGCCGAACAGGCCGGTGCGGCGCTCCTCGGACGTCGCGCCGGCGACGTGCGTCATGCCGTCGAGCCGCACCAGGCCCTTCGAGCCGTAGGCCTGGATCACGAAACTCGGCGCCGTCGCCATCATCATGCCGAGATAGGCGGACGCGCCGCTCTTCAGGCGGAACAGCGCCGAGGTGGTGTCGTCGGTCGGCAGCTCGACGGCGCGGCGAAAGCTCTGGCAGTAGATCGTGTCGATCTCGCCGGCGAGTTGGATGAAGGCGTCGATGGCGTGCACGCCGAGCGGCGCCAGCGCCCCGCACGGCGCCTCCTCGGGCTTGGCGCGCCACGCCGTCTTCGCCATGAACAGGGCGTTGGGCACCGTCATGATGCACTCGATGTGCTCGAGCACGCCGAGGCCGCCGGTGCGGATGCGCTCCGCGAGCCCGATCATCTCGGGGTGGAAGCGGCGATTGAAGCCGATGCCGAGCGCGACGCCGGCCTGCGCGACGGCGGCGACCGCCGCCGCGGCCGACGCCTTGTCGTAGGTGAACGGCTTCTCGCAGAACACGTGCTTGCCGGCGCGCGCCAGCGTCGTCACCTCGGCGGCGTGGCCGGACGGCGGCGTCGCCAGGATGACGGCGTCGACGCCGTCGTCGCGGGCGAGGTCGTCGACCGAGGGCACGTGTCGAAGGCGGCGCGCCGCCATGAACTCCGCCATCTCCGGCGCGACCCGCGGCTGCGCGGCGGCCACGACCGTCATCACGTCCGAGCCGTCCACCGATTCGACCAGCGTTCGGCCCCACCAGCCGAGCCCCGCGATCGCGGTCCTGAGCATGCGTTCCCCCGTCGTCGTGTTCTTGTGAGGTTGTGCGGCCCGGGCGGGCCGCCCCCGACTCCGGCACGGCTCGCGGCCCGGCGTCAACACGCGCCGGGCGCCGGGCAGTCCCGCCTCCGCTCATCGCTGCGGCAGGCCGTCGCAGCGGAACCGGAGGCCGGCGGCAGCCTTATTCACGAGGCGGAGCGGTCCTATGATGCTTCTGCCGGAGCACTTCGTTCCGAACACGATAAGGCCCTTTTCGGGATCGTGCTCCGGCGCCGCCGTCGCCGTCATCGGAGTGCCCTGTGGACCGGACCGTTCGCTACGTTCTCCTCGCCGTCGTGCTGGTGCTCGCCGTCATGCTGGCGCAGCCCTGGATCCAGCAGCTGTTCTACTCGGCCACCGAGCCGCGGGCGATCGAGCCGCGCGGCAATCTCGCCGAGTGGGAGAAGACGACGATCGCGATCTTCAACCGGGTGTCGCCGTCGGTCGTGCAGGTCGCCGGACGGGCGGGCGGCGACACCTTCGCCGGGGCGGAGCCGGACGAGCAGAACGGCGGCGCCCAGACCGGCACCGGCTTCGTGTGGGACGCCGCCGGCCACATCGTCACCAACGCCCATGTGGTGCAGGGCGCGAGCGAGATCGCGGTGCGGCTCGCCAACGGCGAGGTCGCCCGCGCCACGGTGCGCGGCATGGCGCCGAACTACGACCTCGCGGTGCTGCGCATCCCGGCCCGGTCGCTGCCGCCGCCGATCCCGATCGGCAGCTCCGGCGACCTGCAGGTCGGCCAGGCGGCGTTCGCGATCGGCAACCCGTTCGGGCTCGACCAGTCGCTCACCACCGGCGTGATCTCGGCACTCAAGCGCCGTCTGCCGACCCAGACGGGGCGCGAGATCACCAACGTGATCCAGACCGACGCGGCGATCAATCCGGGCAACTCGGGTGGGCCGCTGCTCGACTCGGCCGGCCGGCTGATCGGCGTCAACACGGCGATCTTCTCGCCCTCGGGCTCCAACGCCGGCATCGGCTTCGCCGTGCCGGTCGACACAGTCAACCGCGTCGTCCCGGCGCTGATCCGGAACGGACGGGTGCCGACGCCCGGCATCGGCATCGTCGCGGCGCCCGAATCGCTCGCCACCCGGCTCGGGGTCGAGGGCCTGGTCGTGGTGCGCACCGTGCCGGGCTCGCCGGCCGACCGCGCCGGCCTGCGCGGCGTCGACCGCATGGGCGGCGTCGTCGGCGACGTGATCACGGCCTGCAACGGCGAGCCGATCCGCCGTCTCGTCGATCTGAGCGACAAGCTCGAGCAGGTCGGCGTCGGCAACACGATCGCGCTCTCGGTGCTGCGCGGCGGCCGCACCGTCACGCTCACGGTCGAGGTGGTCGACATCGGCGGACGACCGTGACGTGACGGCACCGCCGCGCGCCCGGACGGTCAGCCCGCCACTTTGCATGTGAGGTGACGCACAGTCACGACGCCGGCGGCGGCGCCATCCTCCACGTCACGACCGGCGCAGCGACGCCGGCGAACCGGAGGAAATCGCCATGTCGCCGCACCGCCGCTCGCATCCGAATCGCCGCTCTGTCCGCAGCCTCGTGGCCGCCGCCGTCCTGCTCGCCGTGTCCGCCACGGCCGGGGCCGCCATGGGCACCGACGAGGAACGCTCCGCCTGCATCCCCGACGCGTTCCGGCTGTGCAGCAGCGCCATCCCGGACGCCACCCGGGTGATCGCCTGCCTGAAGACCGAGCGCGTCAAGCTCAGCCCGGCCTGCCGGACCGTGATGAAGCGCAACGGCACGATCTGATCACGCGGTTCGCCGTGATCAGATCGGCCGCAGGCACGATACAATCGGCACGAGACAGGTTCGACGAAAAAAAGGCCGCGCATCGCGCGGCCTTTTTGATTCGAGCCGTGGGTGCTGCGGCGCGGCGGCGCCGCTGCGTCACCAGCCGACGCCGATGTAGACCGGGAACCAGGCCCGCTCCAGCCGGGCGGCGATCATGTAGGGGCTGCGCGGCGCCGGCCGGGGCGCGACGGCGCGATACGGCCGCGGCTGCGCGGACGGAGCGCGGGCGATCCGGGGCTTGGCGGGCACCGCCGTCCTCGCGGCGGGCGACGCCGTCGTCGCCGACGGCCCGACGGGGGCGGTGGGGGTGGCGGACGGCTCGCTCGGACGGACGGACGGCTCGGAAGCCGCCGGAGCCTGGGCCTGGGTCTGCACCACCGGATCGACGCGCGGCGCGCCGGTCGTCGCCGGGTCGGTCGCCGATGCGAGCGCCGCGGTGGAGACGATCATCGACGCCACGGCGCCGACCACGGCACCGGTGAGCAGCACCTGACAGACGCGGGACGGACACATCGGCTTGCTCCATTCGCTGATCGGATAATCGTGCGACACGATTGTGTCGTTTTGTGAGTCGTTCTGTGAGTCGTCTCGCATGTCGTCGTGCGGGCCGGCGGACGCTCGGGGC
>NZ_NHSK01000176.1 GCF_016653355.1 Rhodoplanes elegans
GGGAATTCTTGCGCCGCCCGGCATTGTTGCCGGTGCCGAAAGCCGCTCACCCCTCGCGCTGGCCGGTCTCCCAGCCGAGCATGGCGCGCTTGCGGGTGATGCCCCAGTGGTAGCCCGTGAGGTCGCCGCTCTTGCCGACCACGCGATGGCACGGCACCACGAAGCTCAGCGGGTTGCGGCCGACCGCAGCGCCGACGGCGCGGGCGGCCTTGGGCGAGCACACCGTGCCGGCGACGGTCGAGTAGGTGGTCAGCCGGCCGAGCGGGACGCGCAGCAGCGCCTCCCACACCCGCACCTCGAAATCGGTGCCGATCATCACGATGCGCAGCGGCCGGTCGGCCCGCCAGAGGGCGGGGTCGAACACCCGGCGGGCGAGCGCCGTCGTGCCGGCCTGGTCGCGCACGTAGGTCGCGTTCGGCCAGCGCGCCTGCATGTCGGCGAGCGCCGCCGCCTCGCCGCCCTGGTCCGCGAAGGCGATGCCGGCCAGCCCGCGGCTGGTCGCCATCACCAGCGCCGAGCCGAACGGCGACGGGTGGAAGCCATAGTCCAGCACCAGCCCGGCGCCGCCCGCCTTCCATTCGCCCGGCGACATCGCCTCGTGGGTGACGAACAGGTCGTGCAGCCGCCCCGGGCCCGAGTAGCCGACCTCGTAGGCCGCATCGAGCACGCTCGCCGATTCGCGCAGCAGTTTTCGCGCATGGTCTAGCGTCAGGGCTTGAAGGAAGGCTTTCGGCGTGAGCCCGGCCCAGCGGCGGAACAGCGCCGTGAGGCCGTCGGTCGACAGGCCGGCCGCGTGCGCCACCGCCTCGATGTCGGGCTGCTGCTTCCAGTGCTCCGAAAGAAACGCGATCGCGCGGCGGACGCGGTCGTAGTCCTCGGCGGCGCGGTCGAGCGCCGCGCTCCGGGTGCGGACCGGGGGTCGCACCTCGACGGGATCGGTCAGGATCATGGTGCTCATGATCGCGAGCCTACGGCCCCGACCCGGGGGGATCCACCCGATTTCCGGGCGCCTCGGGCGCAACGTCCGGGAAGGTGGTGCGGGTCGGCCCGCGCCGCGCCTCGTTCAGGGCCGCCGCCAGGGCGGCGGCAAAGCCATCGCGCTCGACCGGCGACAGCCAGGAGCCGACCACCAGCCGCCGGCCCTGCGACACCAGCGCGATCCGCAGCAGGCCGAAGTCCGGGTCGACCTCGCGGTCGAGCCGCGCCCACACCGGGTTGAGGGTCCATTCGGCGGTCAGGCCGGTGTGGCCGACCCGCCGGATCGTGACGGCCGACGGCGTCACCACGATCTGCTCGCAGGCCGCCGCCCGCCGCGTGTTGATCCGCAGCGCCCAATAGACGAGCGCGACGTCGAGCCCTAGAAACCCCGAGACCGGCCAGGCGCCCGCCGCCAGGAAGACGAGCCCGAGCACGCCGCTCGCCGCGGCGACGAGCAGGACCACGGCCCGGACGCCGGCCCGGCCGAGCGAGCGATGCGGCGTGACGACGGCCGAGAACAGGATCGGCTCGGAGGAGGGCGACTCCATGGGCACCGGGGGTTCTGCACCGTGCGGCTCGCGGCCGACGGCGCGGCGGTTTCTGCGACGGCCGCGCCTTGCCGGGCGGCCTTTCTCGACGACACGGGTGACGCGACCATGATCCGCAAGCCGTCTGCCGGCGGACTTCAAGCAAGCCGCAAGCGCAAGGCCGCGGTCAAGGGGGCCGCCGGCGCCGCCTCGCCCGCGAAGGGCAAAGGCCCCGGCAAGGCGAAGGCCCCGGCGACGCTCGGCCCGGCCGAGATCGAGGAGATCTTTCGCCGGTTCGCGGCCAGGAACCCGGAGCCGAAGGGCGAGCTCGAGCACATCAACCCGTTCACACTGCTGGTCGCCGTGGTGCTGTCCGCCCAGGCGACCGATGCCGGCGTCAACAAGGCGACGCGCGCTCTGTTCCAAGCCGCCGACACGCCCGAGAAGATGGTCGCGCTCGGCGAAGAGAAGGTGCGGGACTTCATCAAGACGATCGGCCTGTTCAACACCAAGGCCAAGAACGTCATCGCCCTGTCGCAGCAGCTGATCGCCGAGCACAACGGCATCGTCCCGTCGACCCGCGAGGCACTGGAGACGCTGCCGGGCGTCGGCCGCAAGACCGCGAACGTGGTGCTCAACATCGCCTACGGGCAGGAGACCATGGCGGTCGACACCCACATCTTCCGGGTCGGCAACCGCACCGGGCTGGCGCCCGGCAAGACGCCGCTCGAGGTCGAGACCCGGCTCGAGGCGGTGGTGCCGAAGCCCTACCGGTTGCACGCCCATCACTGGCTCATCCTGCACGGCCGTTACACCTGCACGGCGCTGAAGCCGCGCTGCCCGCTCTGCCCGATCGCCGATCTGTGCCGCTGGCCGGACAAGACCGCCTCAGTGCCGCCGCCGTAAACACACCGGTCATTCCGGGCCGCGCGCGGCAGCGTGCGGACCCGGAATCCAGTCCGGAGCACGGCGTGTGTCGCTGGATTCCGGGTTCCGGCCTTCGGCCGGCCCCGGAATGACGGCGCTGCGATGTCCGTTGCGTACGTGCATGGTTGCGGGCGCGGCGCCGCGGCGCTACGCCAGCAACGGCGGCGGGTTTTCGGCTCGGAACGACGGATGGCTTATCTCTGGATCGCGATCGGCAGCGCGCTCGGCGGCATGGCGCGCTTCTGGTGCTCGGGCGTGGTGGCCCGCCTGATCGGCGAGACGTTCCCCTGGGGCACGCTCACCGTCAACGTGGTCGGGTCGTTCGTGATCGGCTTCTTCGCCGTGATCACCGGGCCGGACGGGCGCTTTTTGGTCGGCACGCCGGTGCGCCAGTTCGTGATGGTCGGCATCTGCGGCGGCTACACGACCTTCTCGTCGTTCTCGATCCAGACGCTCGACCTGATGCGCGACGGCCAATGGCTGGAGGCCGGCGGCAACGTGGTCGGCTCGGTCGTGGCGTGCCTTCTCGCCGTCTGGGCCGGCGCCGCGCTCGCCACCGCCTTCAACACGATGCGCTGGATATGAGGAGCCTGCCATGCGAGTGCCGCGCGATGCCGTGCTTCTGAGAATCTTCGTCGGCGAGGACGACAAGCTCGACCGCACGCCGCTCTACGAGGCGATCGTGCTGAAGGCGCGCGAGCACAAGCTCGCCGGCGCCACGGTGCTGCGCGGGCCGCTCGGCTTCGGCCATTCCTCCGTGCTGCACACGACCAAGATCCTGCGGCTCTCGGCCGACCTTCCGCTGGTCATCGAGATCGTCGACGCGCCCGAGAAGATCGACGCGTTCCTGCCCGTGCTCGACGCCATGATGCCGTCCGGCCTGGTGACGATCGAGAAGGTTCAGGTCCTGCAATACGGCGAGAGCCGCAACGGGACGACGTGAGGGGCGCGCCCGCGCCCGGATGTTGGATTGATGTGCTTGGAATGATGTGTTTGGAATGACCTCATGCGCGTTCTGGTGATCTACTGCCACCCGGTCGAGACGAGCTTCAACGCCGCCGTGCATGCCCGCGTGGTCGAAAGCCTTCGCGAAGCCGGCCACATGGTCGACGATTGTGATCTCTACGCCGAAGGCTTCAGCCCGGTGCTGAGCCGCGAGGAGCGGCTGAACTATCACGACACCGCCGTCAACCAGGCGCCCGTGCAGGGCTATGTCGACCGGCTGCAGGCCGCCGAGGCGCTGGTGCTGGTGTTCCCGGTGTGGTGCTTCGGCCTGCCGGCGATGCTGAAGGGCTGGTTCGACCGCGTGCTGATGCCGGGCGTCGCCTTCGACATCAGCGACCCGGCCAACGTCAAGCCGGCGCTAACCCATCTGAAGCGCATCGCCGCCGTGACGACCTACGGACGGCCGCGCTGGACCGCGCTCCTGATGGGCGATCCGCCCCGCAAGGTGATAACACGCTATCTGCGGGTGCTCTCGGGTGGCCGTGCGAAGATCACCTACCACGCGCATTATCACATGAACGTCTCGACCGACGCGACCCGCGCCGCGCATCTGGAGAAGGTGGCCAAGGTGATGGCGGGGATTTGAGCGGATCCGGAGCGTCTCCTTCGTCATGGCCGGGCTCGTCCCGGCCATCCACGCTCTTGCGCGGCCTGCGGCCGCTTCGTGGATGCCCGCGACAAGCGCGGGCATGACGGCTCAGGGGTTCGCGGCGCTCAGAACAACCCGATCATCCGCCCGTCGGGGAGAACGTCGATCGCCTCGGCGGCGGGGATGCGGGGCAGGCCCGGCATCGTCATGATGTCCCCGCAGATGGCGACCACGAAGCCGGCGCCGGCGGCGAGCCGCACCTCGCGCACATGCACGATGTGTCCCGCCGGCGCGCCCTTGATCTCGTGATTGGTCGAGAAGCTGTACTGGGTCTTGGCGATGCACACCGGAAGGCTGCCGTAGCCCATTGCCTGGAAGCCGGCGAGCTGCTCGGCGACCGGCGCGTCGAGGGCGATGTCGTTGGCGTGATAGATCTCGCGCGCCACCGTGCGGATCTTCTCCACCAGCGGCATGTCGTCGGGATAGAGCAGCTTCAGCTTGCTGCGCCCACTCTCCGCCGCCCGCACCACGGCGCGGGCGACGTCGACCGCGCCCTTGCCGCCCTCGGCCCAGTGGTCGGCCACGTAGGCCTCGACGCCGAGCGCCGCGCAGGCGTCGCGCACCAGCGCGATCTCGGCCGCCGTGTCGGCCGAGAAGCGATTGATCGACACCACCGGCACCAGCCCGAATTTTTTGACGTTCTCGACATGGCGTCGCAAGTTCGAGAGGCCCTCCTCGAGCGCGTCGAGGTTTTCGTGGCGGAGATCCTCCTTCTTCACACCGCCGTGCATCTTCAGCGCCCGCACGGTCGCGACCAGCACGACGCAGTCCGGCGCGAGGCCGGTCTTGCGGCATTTGATGTCGAGGAATTTTTCCGCGCCGAGATCGGCCCCGAAGCCGGCCTCGGTCACCACCCAGTCGGCGAGCTTGAGCGCCGTCTTGGTGGCGATCACCGAGTTGCAGCCGTGCGCGATGTTGGCGAACGGGCCGCCGTGCACGAAGGCCGGCGTGCCCTCCAGCGTCTGCACGAGATTCGGCGCCAGCGCTTCCTTCAGCAGCGCCGTCATGGCGCCGTGCGCCTTCAGGTCGCGCGCCCGGATCGGCGTCTTGTCGCGCGTCTGCGCCACGACGATGTCGCCGAGCCGCGTCTTCAGCTCGGCGAGGTTCTCGGCCAGGCAGAAGATCGCCATCACCTCGGAGGCGACCGTGATGTCGAAGCCCGCTTCGCGCGGAAATCCGTTCACGGCGCCGCCGAGCGAGCAGACGATGTCGCGCAGCGCCCGGTCGTTCATGTCGAGCACGCGCCGCCAGGTCACGCGGCGCGAATCGATGCCGAGCCCGTTGCCCCAGTAGATGTGGTTGTCGATCATGGCGGCGAGCAGATTGTGGGCCGCCCCGATGGCGTGGAAGTCGCCGGTGAAGTGGAGGTTGATATCCTCCATCGGCACCACCTGGGCATAGCCGCCGCCGGCCGCGCCGCCCTTCTGGCCGAAGGACGGGCCGAGGCTCGGCTCGCGCAGGCACAGCATCGCCTTCTTGCCGATGTGCACGAGCGCATCGGTGAGACCGACCGTGGTCGTCGTCTTGCCTTCGCCGGCCGGCGTCGGGGTGATGGCCGAGACCAGGATCAGCTTGCCCGAGGGGCGGTCCTTCAGCGCCTCGACGAGGTCGAGCGACACCTTGGCCTTGTACCGGCCGTAAGGCTCGAGCTCGTCCGCCGCGATCCCGAGCTTTTCGCGCGCCAGCGCGACGATGGGGCGCTTGGGGGCGTCCTGCGAGATCTCGATGTCGGATTTCGGGGCGAGGTGCTGGGAGGGCGGCATTCCGGAACCCTGATGCGACTGCGGCGGCCGATACCTACAGGAAGTCGCGACGCGCGTCGAAGCCCGCCGCGGCACACGGTCCCGCCTACGCCCGCGCAGGGCGCTAAAAAACTGTCATGTCGGGCGTTTAGCGTGTCGATTCAGGAGCGGCGGCCGGCCGCTCCTGCGCAAGGATCCCGCGCATGAAAAAACCCGCCGACTCGGACGAGTGGCGGGCGGGTGTCCTGCGATGTAAGATGCGTCGGAAGGTTGGTTGCGGGGGCAGGATTTGAACCTGCGACCTTCAGGTTATGAGCCTGACGAGCTACCGGGCTGCTCCACCCCGCGCCAAGGACCGGACGACGTCGTCGCCGGCGCGGGGCTTATGTAGCAACCTCGTCGGGGAATGGGAAGCCCAAGTGGGACAGAATTTGGTACTTTCGAGCATGGCTCGGATGCCGAACGGCTCCGACCACAAGGACGCGTCGTCCGGCGGGGTGCATGTCCCGGATGTTCTGCGTGAAATCGCCCGCGGGGCGCTCACCGAAGCCCGCACCGCCATCACCGACCCGAACCTCCCGGAAGCCGAGGCGATCCACGATTTCCGCAAAGGGATGAAGCGCTGGCGCGCGCATCTGCGCCTCGTCGAGCCGTTCCTCGGCGACGAGGGCAAGCGGCTGCGCACCGAGGCGCGCGACCTCGCCCGCCTGCTCGCCGGCGCGCGGGACGCCCAGACGGCGCGCGACGCGCTGGAGGATCTCGGCAAGCTCGACGAATCGGCGCGCGAGACGACGCCGTTGCTCTCGGATCGCAGCCTCGCCACCGTGACGGCGCGGCTCGACGCGGTGCGCACGCAGGCCGAGGGGGTCTCGCTCACGCCCGACACCCGCCGGCAGATCGACGAGATCCTGCTCGCCGCGACCGAGGGGGTGAAGTACTGGCCGATCGGCCATCTCTCGTTCCGCGACGTGGCGACCGAGCTCGCCGGCCACTACGCCCGCGCCCGCAAGGCGATTCCCGACGACTGGCAGACCAGCCATCCCGAGACCCTGCACGAGATGCGGCAGAAGGTGGTGATCCACCGCTACCAGATGGAGATCGTCGCGCCGCTGTGGCCGCGATTCGGCGAGTTCTGGATCGGCGAATCGCAACGCCTGCGCGATCGGCTCGGCCACCACCAGGATCTGATCATCCTGGCCGGCTTCACCGAGCCGCACGGGCCGCTGGCGCCGTGGCGCTCGCGCCTCGTGCCGCTGATCGCGGCGCGCCGGGCCGAGCACGTCGCCGTCGCCGCGCGGCTCGCCGGCCGGCTGTTCGCCGATTCGCCGCGGAGCTTCCGCCGCCGCCTGCTCGCCTTGTGGGAGCACCGCGTGCCGCAGTGACGCTCCGCGTGCCGCGGTGACGGCCCCCTCGCGGCCCGGTGCGCGCCGCCCCGCGCCGGCATCGCGCTGCCCCGGAACGCCGCGGTCCCGAGTCTCGTTACCTCCACGGCCCGCAGGGTCGCGGCGGCCTGCGGCCCGGCCTTCGTCCCGGGGAGGCCGGCGATTCCACGCGCGGCCCGGAGGCTCTCACCTGGACGGCGCTCTCGCACCCTACGGATTCACGTTCGACCCGCTCGGCACACTCGATGTCGTGCTGCGGCTCGGCGCCGCGACGCTCGCCGGGCTGGTCATCGGCTTCAACCGCGGTCTCCGCAACAAGCCGGTCGGCATGCGCACCCTCGCGCTGGTCGCGCTCGGCGCCGCGACCGTCGCGGTCGGCGCCCTGCAGGTCGAGGGCATGCTCGGCCATCCGGATGCGGCGAGCCGGGTCGTCCAGGGCGTCATCCAGGGCATCATGACCGGCATCAGCTTCGTCGGCGCCGGCGTCATCCTGCGTGATTCCGAGGCCGGCCGGATCAAGGGGCTGACCACCGCGGCGACCGTGTGGATGAGCGCCGCGCTCGGCATCGCCTGCGGGCTCGGCGGCTGGCGCACCGCCGCGATCGCGCTGGCCCTCGCTCTGTTCGTCCTGGTGGTGATCCAGTGGATCGAGCGGCTGACCGGCGGGAGCGACGGGGACGACAACGCCGAGGCGACGTGAGTCCGGCCGTCGCGGGGGTTCGATCGAACCGGCGCCGGCTTCCGCGACACCTTCGCGTGGGGATAGAGTGACGGGCCGGACGGTCCGGTCCGGCGTCCCACTCCGGCGGTCCGCATGCCTCGCGCCACCCACAGACTCCAGCCCCCCGCCCGCAGGACGGTCGTCCGGCTGCCGCAGGCCTCTCCGTGGCCCGTCTCGGCGGCCCTCCTGGCCGTCTTCGCTGCGGGCCTGCTCGGCCCCGGTGTGGCCGTGGCCCAGTCGGCGCCGCCGCCGGACCCGCTCGACACCGTCTACGCCAACGGCGACGCCCCGATCGACGAGGCGACCAAGCGCAGCCTCGCCACCACCGAGATGTTCCGGGCGTTCCTGCCACTGTCGGTCGATCTCTCCGGCAGCATGCCGCTGCCCGGACGGCAGGGAAAGCTGCCCTCCTGCACGGCCTGGGCCGTCGCCTATGCGGCGCGCAGCTATTACGTCGCGACCGCCGAGGGGCGCGACGTGCGCCAGGCCGCGAACGTGCCGAGCCCGGCCTATGTCTATCACCTCGCCCGCACCCAGCAGGATTGCACCGGCACGAGCTTCGTCCGCAACATCGACGTCCTGCGCCGCGGCGCGCCGTCCCTGGCGTCCTATCCCTATGCCGACCAGTGCACAGCGCCGCCCGGGCCGGGCGTGACCGGGCGCCCCGGCGAGTTCCAGGTGCGCGGCTATCGGCGCATCGACCTCGCCCGCATCGACGATGTGAAGGGCCAGCTCGCGCTCTCCAACCCGGTGCTGATCTCGTTCGCCGACAGCGTCGCGTTCCAGAAGCATCGCGGCGACGGCGTGTTCGCCGAGCCCGACTTCACCGGCCCGCGCGGCTGGCACGCCATGACGCTGACCGGCTACGACGACCGCCGCCAGGCGTTCCGGCTGATCAACTCGTGGGGGACCGGCTGGGGCGACCGCGGCTATGCGTGGATCGGCTACGACACGTTCCGCCAACGTGTGCGCGAGGCCGGGATCCTGGACGTCGAGCGGTCGGTGCGTCCGCCCCCGCCGCCGCCGGTCGCGCCCGTGCCGTCGCCGCCGGTCACGCCGCTTCCGCCACCCGGCCCGAAGCCCGGCCCGACCGTCCAGCCCCTGCCGCCGCCCGTGCCCCCCGCCGGCCAGGTCGTCGCCGCCGACCTTCCCGAGCTGCGGCGGCTCGCTTGCGCCAAGGTGACGGCGCGGCGCGACGCCGGCCGCACCCTGCTGTCCGGCTTCGTCGCCTCGACCGACGATCTCGACACGGTCCGGCGCGCCGCCGCGTCACGCCCGGGCTTCGCGGTCGGCGAGATCGTCGTCGCGCCGTGGCCGCAATGCGAGGCGCTGCAGACGCTCGACGACGCGCTCGACGTCGCCGACCGGCCGACCGTCGACATCGGCGGCCGTGCCGTGCTGCGCGACGGCGACCCCCTGCGCATCGCGGTGCGCACGCCGAGCCGGCCGCGCTATCTGTATGTCAGCTACGTCCAGGTCGACGGGTCGCTGGTGCATCTGGTGCAGCCGCGCGACGGCAATCCGGCGCCGGCCGAGGCGAGCCGCACGCTCGTTTTCGGCGACGGCTCGGACGGGCGGGCGAGGGCGACCGTGAGCGCCCCGTTCGGCCGCGAGATGATCATCGCCATCGCCTCGACGACGCCGCTGTTCCCGCGCGCCCTGCCGACCCGGCAGACCGAGCGCGAGTATCTCTCGGCGCTGCGGCGCGCGCTGCTCGCCCAGCCGTCGGCCTCGGCGGCGGGCGCGACGCCCGGCCGCGACGTCGCCGCGACCGTGCTCAGCCTGGAGACGCGCGGCCGCTGACGTTCCGCCCGCCGGCCTTGCGAGCCGGGATGACGATCAGGTGTCGCGCATCCACAGCCGCGAGCGCTCTTCCTCGCTGATCCGCGGCGCCCTGACCGTCAGCAGCGGGGCGCGGCGCGCGGGTCGCTCGCCGGGCGGCAGCGGACGCCCCTCGGCGTCGGCGCGCGGCTCCACCTGCGAGGCCCACACGTCGGCCAGATAGCGGGCGCCGGCGACCACGATCGCCGCGCCGACCAGGGCCACGGCGAGCAGGGCGAGCTCCGAGCCGTCCGGCCCGAGGCCGAGACGCGGCGCCGCGAAGGCGCCCGCGAAGGCCCCGACCAGGCCGGCGACGACGTCGGCCGGAAGGCCGAAGCCGGTTTCGGAGGAGGCGACCTGGCTGGCGAGCCATCCCACGGCGGCGCCGATCAGGGCGACCATCACGAGGGTCTCGAACGGAAGGTTCATCGGGGGTTCTCCGTGACTGAACGCGACGACCGAAGGGTTGTTATGAGCACCCGGAGTTACGAAGACCCCAACGTCGCCGTCCCGGCGACGTTCCGCAACGCCGGCCGCGCCGACGCGACGGCATGCCGCGGCGCCGCGTCGAACGAGGCGCTGCCGCGCGTCACGGCTCCAGCACGCTGCGCGCGAGGGCGCGGGCCCGGGCGATCCAGCGGGCGAGTCGCGGCCGGCGTCCGCGCGGCTCCGGGTCGGGCTCGGCGAGCCGCAGGCCGACCCGGGTGACGCGCCCGCCGGCCTCGGCGCTGACCACCAGGGCGATGGCACCGAGCGGCACCACGTCGCCCGGATGCGGCGGATGGCCGAGCGCCTCGGCGATGTGGTCGGCGAGGGTGATGTCGCGATCGGCGACCGCGATCTCCAGCCCGTAGATCTCGGCGAGCGCCCCGAGCGGCACGTCGGCGGCGACGAAGAAGTCGCCGAGCAGGCGCGGATCGGGCGCCGGCGGCGGTGGCATGTCGACGAAGAAGCGGTCGAGCGCCTGCGCCTTCTCGGGCGGCGCGAGCAGGTAGATGTGGTCGCCGGGCTTGATGGCGCCGGCCTCGACGGCCGACAGCACGCGGCTCTCGCGCACCACCAGCACGGGCTTCGCCCAGGACGGCACGATCTTGCGGCGCAGATAGGGGTTGCTGGCGCCGACGTGGTAGCCGACCAGCTCCTGCTCGAGCTGGCCCGGCAGGTCGAGTTCGACCCGGCGCGGCGCCGGCTCGGCGCGCGGCAGCGCGATGCGCAGGAGCTTGGCAGCCGGCGCCAGCGTCCAGCCCTGCACCAGCAGCGACACCAGCACGACGACGAATCCGATGTTGAAGTAGAGCTCGGCGCGCGGCAGTCCGACCAGGAGGGGGATCGAGGCGAGGAAGATGCCGACCGCGCCGCGCAGGCCCACCCACGAGATGAAGGCGCGCTCGCGCCAAGTGAACCGGAAGGGGGCCAGGCAGAGAAACACCGCGACGGGCCTCGCGACGAACATCAGCGTGGCCGCGATGGCGAGCGCCTGCAGGCCGTGCGACAGCAGCCGCTCGGGCCAGGCGAGCAGGCCGAGCAGCACGAACATGGCGATCTGGGCGAGCCAGGTCGCGGCGTCGAGGAACACGATGATGGTGTTGTGGGCCCGGGTCGGCCGGTTGCCGATGATCAGCCCCGCCAGATAGACGGCGAGGAAGCCGGAGGCGTGGGCGGACTGGGCGAGCCCGAACACCGTGAGGGCCGCCGTGGTGACGAAGGGCGCGTGCAGGCCCTGCGGCAGCGCCAGACGATTGAGCGCCAGCACGGTGGCGCGGCCGCCGAGCAGGCCGAACGCGGCGCCGCCGAGCCCCTGGCCGACGAGGCTCGCGAACACGGCCGTCCACGGCCGGTCGCCCATCACCAGGAGCTCGACCAGCAGCACGGTGAGGAAGATCGCCAGCGGGTCGTTGGTGCCGGACTCGATCTCGATGGTCGCGGCGACGCGCGGCCGCAGGCGCAGGCCGCGTCCGTGCAGCAGGAAGAACACGGCGGCCGCGTCGGTCGAGGCGACGACGGCGCCGACCAGCAGCGCCTCCAGCCAGTTGAGCCCGAGCACCCAGACGACGACCGGCGCGGTCAGGGCCGCGGTCAGGAACACGCCGATCGAGGCGAGCGTGAGGGACGGCGCCAGCACGCTGCGGAAGGTCGCGAAGCGGGTGCGCAGGCCGCCGTCGAACAGGATCAGGGCGAGCGCCACAGAGCCGACCGTGTAGGCGAGCCGGACGTCGTCGAAGCGCAGGCCGCCGGGGCCGGATTCGCCCGCCGCCATGCCGACCAGGAGGAAGACGAGCAGCAGCGGGGCGCCGAAGCGCAGCGCGACGAGGCTCGACAGGATGCCGGCCAGGACCAGAACAGCGCCGAGCAGGATGGAGAGACTGACGGTGTCGAGTGAATCCATTCTTGCGCGCGCGCACGTCCTACGGTCGGGAAGGGCGAGCCGTCACGATACGGGCGTTCGCGCCGCGGGGCCAGCGCGAGATGGGGGGCGCGCTGCCGCCGTCGTTCCTGGGTGGCGCCCCTGGGACCTGCCTTCGCTTCGGGATTCCACAATGCGTCGCCACACACGCAAGCGTCATGCGCGGGCTCGACCCGCGCATCCATCTCCTTCGGGAAAAGCACTCTGTCGCAGGAAGATGGGTCGCCGGGTCGAGCCCGGCGACGACGTCGAGGGGCGCCGCCTCCTCAGAACCCGACCTTGTCGCCGCCTTTCAGCGCGAGGATCTGGCGAGCCTCGTCGGGCGTCGCGATCTCGAGGCCGAGGCCCTCGACGATCTGGCGCACCTTGGTGACCTGCTGGGCGTTGCTCTCGGCCAGCTGGCCGGGGCCGATCCACAGCGAGTCCTCCAGGCCGACCCGGACGTTGCCGCCCTGCGCCGCAGCGATCGCGGCGGTCGGCATCTGGGCCCGGCCGGCGCCGAGCACCGACCAGCGATAGGTGTCGCGGCCGAGCAGCCGGTCGGCGGTCCGCCGCATCATGGCGATGTCCTCCGGATGCGTGCCCATGCCGCCGAGAATGCCGAACACCGACTGCACGAACAGCGGCGGCTGAACCAGGCCGCGCTCCAGGAAGTGGGCGAGATTGTAGAGGTGGCCGATGTCGTAGCACTCGAACTCGAAGCGGGTGCCGTTGTCGCGGCAGGTCGCCAGCACGAACTCGATATCCTTGAAGGTGTTGCGGAAGATCAGATCCCGCGTGCCCTCCAGATAGGCCGCCTCCCAGTCGTGCTTGAACGTCTTGAAGCGGTTCAGCATGGGATAGAGAGCGAAGTTGAACGACCCCATGTTGAGGCTGGCGAGCTCGGGGCTGTGGACCGCCGCCGGCCGCACCCGCTCCGACACCAGCATGGTCGGGGCGCCGCCCGTCGTGATGTTCACGATGGCGTCGCAGCCCGCCTTGATGGTCGGCAGGAACTTGGCGAAGGCCTCGGGCGACTGGTCGGGCCGGCCGGTTTCCGGGTTGCGGGCGTGCAGGTGGACGATGGCGGCGCCGGCCTTGGCGGCACCGATCGCCGACTGCGCGATCTCGTCCGGCGTCACCGGCAGGTGGGGCGACATCGACGGCGTGTGGATGGCGCCCGTGATGGCGCAGGAGATGATCACCTTGTTCTTCGGTGCGGTGCTCTTCGGAGTGGTCGCGCCACTGGCCGCGGTGCTGGCCGACATTCTGTGTCTTCCTCGGTTGATGCGTTCTGGGACGGCGACGTCCCGGTCTCCCCGGCGCACGCGGCATGTTGGTCGTCTTGTCGTGGGCCGCGTCCCCCGAGGGCGAGCTTACATGGTTCGGCCGGCCTGACCAGAGCCGGTGTGAGGTCCCTCACACAGCCCCCGGGGCCGCCTGAACGCGGCGTTTCGAGGCGGCGACACATGGACAATCGCGGCGGCCGCCGCGTCCCAGCCGAAGGAGAGACCACGATGTCGTTCAAGACCAAGCTCGCCGCCGCCGCCCTCGCCGCCGTCACGCTCGCCGGCGCCGTCGCCGCCTCGACCGGCGAGGCCGCCGCCAAGCCGAAGTTCGGCCCGGCCCTCGGCTTCGGCCTCGTCGCCGGCACGGCGATCGGCCTCGCCGCCGCCTCGTCGGCCTACGCCCACCCCTACGGCGGCTACGGCTATTACGGCCCGGCCGGCTGCCGCTGGGTGCCGGTGCACAACTACTACGGCCAGTATGTCGGCTCGAAGCGGGTCTGCTGGTGATCGCATACGTCGTCGGCCGCCACCGGGACCGGCGGCGGCCCGCGGCAGACTGGTGGGATCGTCCCGGACGCGTTCCCCACGCCCCCCGCGGCACGCTACAAGCCCGGACGATCCTCGAGGCCCGCTCGGCTCCCCCCGCCGGCGGGCCTTTCCGGTTGCCGGCGGTCGCCCGGCGGACGCGGCCGCCGCGGGGGCGGCTGTCAGGCCGTGACGGCGAGGCGGCGCGGCGCGGCCGCCGTGGTGGCGCGTCGGGTGTCGCCGTAGGCGGCCTGCGCCTCGTCGGGCGCGGCGCGGCGCAGCTCGCGGGTCTGCGGCAGGCCGCGATTGGTGGCGATGAGCTGGGCGACGAAGCCGGCGAGGCTGCGCCCGGCCGGCCGCGGCGGCGGATCGCGGGTCACCGGGACGAGGGCGCGGCTCGGCAGCTCCGGCGCCGCGGCGGGCGTCTCGGCGTCGCGCCGGCGGTTGTCGCGCAGCACGGCGGAGAAGTGCGAGACGCTCTCGATCGGCCGCATCGTCGTGGTCCTGCTGCGAAACGGTCCTGTTGCGAAACAGGACAGGGCTCTGTCGCTCCCTTCGACAGCGCAACGCTCGTGCCGGCGGCGGGTTCGGCGGCGCGACCGCGATGCCGGCCTCCGCCCCCGTTCACCGGGCGGCCCCATGTTAGCACTTGCTTAACCATTTCCCGATAGGCTGACGCCCACGCCGCTCGTCCGTCTGTTGGCCAGTGACAATCCGAGAAGCGATTCCGACGTGACCCGAAACGAGACGCTCGCCTGCCCGCAACCGGGACATCCGGCTGCGGACGACCCGGTGTCGCCGCCCGGCGCCGCGTCGACGGCCTGCCCGCGTGCCCTCGATGCGTGCGGTATCCTGATGTCGATCGGCGACGTGCCGTATGTGTGGGACGTCGCCACCGATCGGCTGCGCTGGGGCGACAACGCCGCCGACGTGCTCGGCGTCACTGATGCGGCCACGATCGCGACCGGCCGCGACTTCGCCCGGCTGCTGGCGCCCGACAATGCCGAGACCCGGTTCGACGCGGTGATGCGCTCCGGCGCGACGGACGGCGGCCACGGGGTTCCGTTCTCGGTGCAGTATGCGCTGGTCCTGCCCGGCCGGCCGGACGAGCCCTTGTGGGTCGAGGATGTCGGCCGCTGGTTCGCGGGCTCGCGCGGCGAGCCGTCGCAGGTCCACGGCATCGTCCGGGTGATCACCGAGCGGCGCGCCCGCGAGGAGCGGCTCGCCTATCTGTCGCGCTTCGACGACCTCACCGGCGAGATGAACCGCTGGCACATGACCGAGGTGCTGGCCGCGACGGTCGAGGAGACGGTGCGGTATCGCGCCTCGTGCGGCTTCCTGCTGCTCGCCATCGACAATGTCGGCCGCATCAACGAGGCCTACGGCTACGAGGTCGCCGACGAGGTGGTCGCCGCGGTCGCCAAGCGGCTGCGCGCCCGCATGCGGGGCGGCGACCATCTCGGCCGCTTCTCCGGCAACAAGTTCGGCATCATCCTCAAGCAGTGCACGCCCGACGACATCAAGGTCGCGGCCGAGCGCCTGCTCGCCGGGGTGCGCGACGGCGTCGTCCAGACCAAGGCCGGGCCGGTCGCCGTGACGGCGTCGGTCGGCGGCGTCACGGTGCCGCGCCACGCCCGCTCGGTGCGCGACGTGCTGGCCCGCGCCAAGGAGGCCCTGGAGGCCGCCCAGGCCAAGCGCAACGGCTCGTTCCACGGCTACCAGCCGAACGTCGAGCGCGACGCGCTGCGCCGCGCCAGCGTGCGCACCTCCGACGAGATCATCACGGCGCTCAACGACCGCCGCATCGACATCGCCTTCGAACCGGTGATGCACACCGGGTCGCGGGTGCCGGCCTTCCACGAGTGCCTGATGCGCATCCGCCGCTCCGACGGCGCGCTGATCCCGGCCGGCGAGGTCGTGCCGATCGCCGAGCGGCTCGGGCTGATGCGGCTGCTCGACCATCGCGTGCTCGAGCTGGTGCTCGATGCGCTGCGCCGCATGCCGCGGCTCGTCGCCAGCGTCAACGTGTCGCCGGCCTCGACCAGCGATCCCGACTGGTGGGAGGCGCTCGCCGCCGGCCTGCGCGGCCGGCCCGCCCTGGCGCGGCGGCTGATCATCGAGATCACCGAGACGGCGGCGATCCACGATCTCGACGAGACCCGCGGTTTCGTCGCGCGCGCGAAGGATCTCGGCTGCCGGGTGGCGATCGACGACTTCGGCGCCGGCTACACGTCGTTCCGCAACCTGCGCAAGCTCGGCGTCGACATCGTCAAGATCGACGGCGCCTTCGTGCAGCATCTGACGCGCTCGGAGGACGACCGCGCCTTCGTGCAGACGTTCCTGGATCTGGCCCACCGGCTCGGCCTGGAGACGGTCGCCGAATGGGTGCAGGACGAAGAGTCGGCGGCGCTGCTCGCGTCGTGGGGCTGCGAGTATCTGCAGGGCCGCCTGACCGGCCTCGCCACCACCGAGCCGCCGTGGCCGAGCGTGACGGACTGCGGCGCGGCGGCGAGCTGATCACGTCGCGAACAG
Source organism: Rhodoplanes elegans (assembly GCF_016653355.1). GTDB lineage: Bacteria > Pseudomonadota > Alphaproteobacteria > Rhizobiales > Xanthobacteraceae > Rhodoplanes > Rhodoplanes elegans. The sequence goes on from NZ_NHSK01000176.1 coordinate 16,482, forward strand.
CGAACAGCGAGTAGCGAGTAGCGAGTAGGGTGGGCAAGGCGCCGCACGCGCCGTGCCCACGCGGCATCGCCGTGTCCGCTCGACGATGTCTCCGACGCCGCGGGACTCCGCGCGACGTCGCCGGAGTCGACCGCGGGGGCACGGCGCGCCTGCGGCGCGCCGTGCCCCCTGCGATCTGTTCGAGAGTGGCGCCGGCCCGCGCCGCGTCAGCTCGTCGCGCCCTTGTCCTTCTCGGACTCGCTGAGGCGCTCGAGGCGCTTCTGCATGTCCTCGAGCTGACGGCGCAGCGCCTCGATCTCGCCGGGCTGCGCCTCGGCCTTGTCGGACCTCTCGGCCGCCGGCTCGGCCTCGCCCGTGTCGGTGCGCCGCGCGAAGGGCGTGAACATGGTGAAAGCGCGCTGGAACATCTCCATGTTCCGCCGCACCTGCTCCTCCACGGTGCCGAAGCCGCCGACGCCCCAAGTCTGGGTCATCTGGTCGCGGAACTTCGACTGCTCGCGCGAGAACATGTCGAGCGAGGACTCGAGATAGCGCGGCACCAGCATCTGCATGCTGTCGCCGTAGAAGCGGATGAGCTGACGCAGGAACGCGATCGGCAGCAGGTTCTGGCCCTGCTTGCCCTCCTGCTCGAAGATGATCTGGGTGAGCACCGAGCGCGTGATGTCCTCGCCCGTCTTGGCGTCGTAGACGACGAAGTCCTCGCCCGACTTCAACATCGCGGCGAGATCCTCGAGCGTGACGTACGTGCTCGTACCGGTGTTGTAGAGGCGCCGATTGGCGTATTTCTTGATGATAACCGGGGCTTCCGACTTGGCCATGGCGCTGTCGCTCTGCAACTGGGATGTCTGTAGGCGCGTCCTGTAGGATCGTCCTGTAGATCTCGGTGCGGAAAGTCTTCTGCGCGTGCTCCAATTTGAGCTCGGGGTCCAAAAAATAGGCGAAATCTTCGGCGTCGGCTACCGTTTTGTGTGAGCATCCGCAAAAAGCTCGGAGGCCGGCTCCGCCCCATCGCACCGCCGTGCGCCCGCGTCCCGGGCGGCGGCGCGAGCCCGCCGACGGGCGGCCGGACAGCCGCGACGCCGCGGCGTTCGGGTGTCACCCGTTCGGGTGGCATCAACGATTGTCGAGGTGAGCGCCGCTGTGCCAAGCTCTCCGCCGGCCGTACCGGGGTGTCCGGAGGCTGTCGCAGACAACCGATAATCGAGGTCGCGAGAGAACGGGGCCCGCGAGACCACGCGGCGCGCACGGCGGGGAGTCGCCGCTGCGGCCGTCCTTCTGGAAACCAGGGAGCTTTCGAACATGGCAGACGACATCGTCATCGTCGGTGCGGCGCGCACGGCGGTCGGCAATTTCAACGGTGCGTTCAGCACCCTCCCGGCCCACGAGCTGGGCAAGATCGCCATCAAGGCCGCGCTGGAGCGCGCCGGGGTCGAGGCGAAGGACGTCAACGAGGTGATCATCGGCCAGATCCTGGTCGCCGGTCAGGGCCAGAACCCGGCCCGCCAGGCGTCGATCGGCGCCGGCATCCCGGTCGAGGCGCCGGCCTGGGGCATCAACCAGCTGTGCGGCTCGGGCCTGCGCTCGGTGGCGCTCGGCGCCCAGCAGCTCCTCGACGGCGGCAACAGCGTGGTGGTGGCCGGCGGCCAGGAGTCGATGACCCTGTCGCCGCATTTCGCCTATCTGCGCAACGGCGTGAAGATGGGCGGGCTCGAGCTGGTCGACACCATGCTGCGCGACGGCCTGTTCGATGCCTTCCACGGCTACCACATGGGCGTCACGGCCGAGAACGTCGCCAAGAAGTGGCAGATCACCAAGGCCGAGCAGGACGAGTTCGCGGTCGGCTCGCAGAACAAGGCCGAGGCGGCCCAGAAGGCCGGCAAGTTCAAGGACGAGATCGTCCCGGTGACGATCAAGTCCAAGAAGGGCGACACCGTCGTCGACACCGACGAGTTCCCGCGCCACGGCGCCACCATCGACCAGATGGCCAAGGTGCGCCCGGCGTTCGACAAGGAAGGCTCGGTGACGGCCGCCAACGCGTCCGGCATCAACGACGGCGCCGCCATGGTGGTGCTGATGCGGCGCAGCGACGCCGAGAAGGGCGGCCACCCGATCCTCGCCCGCATCGCCTCCTGGGCACATGCCGGCGTCGACCCGGCCATCATGGGCACGGGCCCGATCCCGGCCACCCGCGCGGCGCTGGCGAAGGCCGGCTGGAAGCACGAGGACCTCGATCTGGTCGAGGCCAACGAGGCCTTCGCGGCGCAGGCGCTCGCCGTCAACAAGGAGCTCGGCTGGGACACCTCGAAGGTCAACGTCAACGGCGGCGCCATCGCGCTCGGCCATCCGATCGGCGCGTCGGGCACCCGCGTGCTGGTGACGCTGCTGCACGAGATGGCCAAGCGCGACGCCAAGAAGGGCCTCGCCACGCTGTGCATCGGCGGCGGCATGGGCATCGCCATGTGCATCGAGCGCTGACGGCGCGCGACGGCTGAAGTTCCCGGGGCGGCTCGCCGCCCCGGTCACGATCCGGGCGGGCCCGGCGCGAATCGGTCACCGTTTCGGCGATCTCGATTTGCGTTCGGGCCCGCGCCGCGTTTTGATCGCCCCGCCGCCGCCCGGCATCGCCGGAGCACGCCGAACGCCCGGTCGTCCGCCGCACGAAAAGTCAGTCACCCGTCCCATGTCGCTCGACGTCGTCGACCTGCGAAACTTCTACGCCCAGCACCTCGGGACGGTGGCGCGCCGGTTCGTCGGCCGGGGCATCCGGTCGCGCTGGACCGACACCCGCGGCCAGCGGGTGCTCGGCATCGGCTATCCGACGCCCTATCTCGGCCTGTTCCGCGAGCATGCCGAGCGCTGCCTCGCCTTCATGCCGGCCCAGCAGGGGGTGGTGCGCTGGCCGTCGGCGCGGCCGACGCTCGCGGCGCTCGTCGAGGAGTACGACCTGCCGCTCACCGACGCCGCGGTCGACCGGGTGCTGCTCGTCCACGCGCTGGAGATGGCCGAGGACGGCCTGTCGCTGCTGCGCGAGGTGTGGCGGGTGCTGGCGCCGAGCGGCCGCATCCTGGTGGTGATCCCCAACCGCCGCGGCCTGTGGGCCCGGATGGACACGACGCCGTTCGGCTACGGCCGTCCCTATTCGCGCACCCAGATCGTCCACCTGCTGCGTGAATCCTCGTTCACGCCGACCTCGTGGGGCGAGGCCCTCTACATGCCGCCGATCGGCAGGCGCTGGTTCCTGCGCTCCGCCGTCGCCTGGGAACGCACCGGCGCGACGCTTGCGCTGCCGTTCGCCGGCGTCCACATCGTCGAGGCGACCAAGCAGGTCTACCGGGCCGCCGCGGTCCGCCGCGAGAAGCGCCGCCTGGTGCCGAGCCTGGAGCCGGCGCTCGAGCCGATGCCGGGCGCGGTGGCGCGGGTGCGGTGGGCGTCGGACGCCCGCTAAGGATCGAGCTCCGGGTAGTGCCGGAAGATGCCCATCTGGTTGAACGGGATGCGGCGCTCGGAGGCGAGATAGGCGGCGATCCGCGGCCGCGCCGCCACGGCGTCGCGCAGGGCGACGACGCGCGGACTCTTGCGCTCCTGCCGCTTCATCGTCTTCGGGAAGGCGAAGCGCAGGCCCTCGACGGCCTGGAACAGCGACAGGTCCGCATAGGTGACACGGCGTCCGCCGAGCCACGGCCCGCCGCTGCGCTCCAGCACGGTCTCGCACCAGCCCAGGAACTTCGGGATCCGCTCGTTGCGAAAGCTCTCGGCGCGGCGGGCCGCCTCCGGCTTCTGGTCCTCGTAGTAGAGGCTCGAGGCGATCGGATGGTGGGTGTCGTGCGCCTCGACGACGAGGTCGGCGAGCGTGAGCTGGATCTGGTGGACCCACAGGCGGCCGGACTCGGTCTTCGGTGCGAGGCCGTGACGGTCGCCGAGGAACAGGAGGATGGTGGCGGTCTGGCCGATCAGCAGCCGGCCGGCGCGGAGAAACGGCGGGGCGAAGGGCGGATGCGGCACGCTGTCGCCGTCGATGAGGGCCAGCATGGCCGGCACGCCGCCGTCGGGCTCCGGGCCGCGGGCGACGTCGTCGTAGGGGACGCCGGCCTCCTCCAGCGCGAGGCGGACGAACTCGCCGCGCCCCTGGATGGTCGGCCAGTAGTAGAGCGCGTAGGGCATTCGACTCCTCCTCCGACCGGCGGTTCCGCCGTGCCTCCGTCAACGCGCTGGCAGGACCGCCGTTTCGGCCGTCCGCCGCACCCGACCAGACTTGCCTGCGACATTCAGGATGTCGCGCGAAACTCGACCATCCGCGGGTCACGATGTTGCGCTAGGGCGGTTGCGGCCGTATCTCAGGGCCACTGTTCCGATCGGAGGTCCGGCGCCCCCGCCCGGTCGTATCTTCCGACGCGACGAGGCGTCGCGGCACGCGACGACGCGTGACCCCCGACGGCACGAGTGACGGCATCCGGACCGCGCGTCGCGGTTCCGGAGCGATTTGGACGGCCGCGAGCCATGGACGACCGGCGGATGGACGACCGCACGAAGCTTCTGCATTCGCTGTCGATCGACCGCGGCCCGGCGGCCGAGGCGCCGCGTCGCCGGCTGTGGCCCGTGCTGGTCGGCGGCGTCGCGGTCGGCCTCGCGGCGGCGGCCGGCATCGTGGTCTATCTCGGA
>NZ_NHSK01000177.1 GCF_016653355.1 Rhodoplanes elegans
GCCGCGACGGCCGCCGCCCTGCCGGGCGCCGCCGCGCCGCAGCTCGCCGTGGCGCAGGCCGTCGCCGATTGATCCGGCGTCGCGCGCCTTTCGCGCGATGCCCCACGAGAATCCCGAGGAAACGCCATGGATGCCACCGTAACGGCTCACGACGCGCACGATGCCCACGCCCATCCGACCGGATGGCGGCGCTGGGTGTTCTCGACCAATCACAAGGACATCGGCACCATGTACCTGGTGTTCGCGATGTTCGCCGGGGTGATCGGCGCCGCGCTGTCGATCGGCATGCGGCTCGAGCTGCAGAACCCGGGCATGCAGATCTTCGCGTCGGCCCACACCTTCAACGTGTTCACCACGGCGCACGGACTCATCATGGTGTTCTTCATGGTGATGCCGGCGCTGATCGGCGGCTTCGGCAACTGGCTGGTGCCGCTGATGATCGGGGCGCCCGACATGGCGTTCCCGCGGATGAACAACATCTCGTTCTGGCTGCTGCCGGCGGCCTTCGCGCTGCTCCTGATGTCGCTGTTCGTCGAGGGCGAGCCGGGCGGCACCGGCGCCGGCTCCGGCTGGACCATCTACGCGCCGCTCTCCACCATCGGGCACCCGGGCCCGGCGATCGACTTCGCGATCCTGTCGCTGCATCTCGCCGGCGCCTCGTCGATCCTCGGCGCCATCAACTTCATCACCACCATCCTGAACATGCGCGCGCCCGGTATGACGCTGCACAAGATGCCGCTGTTCGTGTGGTCCGTGCTGGTGACGGCCTTCCTGCTGCTGCTCGCCCTGCCGGTGCTGGCCGGCGCCATCACCATGCTGCTCACCGACCGCAACTTCGGCACCACCTTCTTCGCCCCCGAGGGCGGCGGCGATCCGGTGCTGTTCCAGCATCTGTTCTGGTTCTTCGGCCACCCCGAAGTCTACATCATGATCCTGCCGGGCTTCGGCATCATCAGCCAGATCGTCGCGACCTTCTCGCGCAAGCCGGTGTTCGGCTATCTCGGCATGGCCTACGCCATGGTGGCGATCGGATTCATCGGCTTCATCGTGTGGGCGCACCACATGTACGTGGTCGGTCTCTCGACCGGCACGCAGGCCTACTTCGTCGCGGCCACGATGATCATCGCGGTGCCGACCGGCATCAAGATCTTCTCCTGGATCGCCACCATGTGGGGCGGCTCGATCGAGTTCCGCACCCCGATGCTGTGGGCCTTCGGCTTCATCTTCCTGTTCACGGTGGGCGGGGTGACGGGCGTCGTGCTCGCCAACGCCTCGGTCGACCGCGCCCTGCACGACACCTACTACGTGGTCGCCCACTTCCATTACGTGCTGTCGCTCGGCGCCGTCTTCACCATCTTCGCCGGCTGGTACTACTGGTTCCCGAAGTTCACCGGCTACCTGTACGAGGAGTGGATCGGCAAGCTGCACTTCTGGGTCACCTTCGTCGGCGTCAACATGCTGTTCTTCCCGCAGCACTTCCTCGGGCTCGCCGGGATGCCGCGCCGGATCGCCGACTATCCGGACGCCTTCGCCGGCTGGAACATGGTGTCGTCGATCGGCTCCTACATCTCGGGCGTCGCGCTCCTGATCTTCTTCTTCGGCATCATCCGCGCCTTCCAGCGCAAGGAGCACGCCGCCGGCAATCCGTGGGGCGCCGGTGCGACGACGCTGGAATGGACCCTTCCGTCGCCGCCGCCGTTCCATCAGTTCGAGGTGCTGCCGCGCATCCGCTGACGCAGGCCTCCGAGCGGCGGCGCGCCGCCGCTCCCTTCGCTCTCGCGCCGGATCGCGCGGGTGACGTTCGCCGATCAAACCACCGCCGCGTCCCGTGTCGCGTGCGGCCCGAGGTCCAAGGAATGTCTCTCGTCACCGACGGCGCCGACCTGTCCCGCCATCCCCAGGTCGTCGCCGACCATGGGCTCGCCGGCACGATCCTGGCCGCACCGGAGCCGAGCCTCGCCGAGGTGAGGGATTACGTCGCGCTGATGAAGCCGCGGGTGATGTCGCTCGTGGTGTTCACGGCGCTGGTCGGCATGCTGGTCGCGCCCGACCGGCTGCACCCGGTGATCGGCTTCGCGGCGCTCGTCGCCATCGCGGTCGGGGCGGGGGCGGCCGGCGCCCTGAACATGTGGTGGGACGCCGACATCGATCGGGTGATGTCGCGCACGGCGCGCCGGCCGATCCCGGCCGGCCGGGTGCGGCCCGAGGAGGCGCTCGCCTTCGGCGCGACGCTGTCGGTCGGCTCGGTCGCGGTGCTCGGCCTCGTCGCCGGCTGGCTCGCCGCCGGGCTCCTCGCCTTCACGATCCTGTTCTATGCGATCGTCTACTCGATGTGGCTGAAGCGGGCGACCTCGCAGAACATCGTGATCGGCGGCGCCGCCGGTGCCGTGCCGCCGATGATCGGCTGGGCCGCCGCCACCGGCAGCCTGTCGCTCGAGCCGGTGCTGCTGTTCCTGATCATCTTCTTTTGGACGCCGCCGCACTTCTGGGCGCTGTCGCTGTGGCGCAGCGACGACTATGCGCGTGCCGGCATTCCGATGCTGCCGGTGGTCTCCGGCGTCGCCGAGACGAAGCGGCAGATCCTGCTGCACGCCCTGCTGCTCGCCCCGGTCGGCGTGTCGCCCGCGCTGCTCGGTGGCGCCGGGATCCTGTACGGCCTCGTCGCGACCTGTGCGGGGGCGAAGATCGTGTGGCTGTCGGTGCGGCTGTGGCGGGCGACCGATCCGCAGGCGACCGACCGGCTCGCCAAGCGGCTGTTCGGCTTCTCGCTCTACTATCTGTTCGCGCTGTTCGCCGTGCTGCTGGTCGACCGCTGGGTGGCGCCGCTGATCGCCGCCGGCGCGAGCGCCCTCGGGCTGGGTGACGGCTGGCTCGGAGGCGCGGTCCTTGGAGGCGCGGTCCTCGGAGGCGGGACATGAGCGGACGCCCCCTGCAGCGCGACGACGGCATCGTCCTCACGGCGGAGCAGAAGCGCCGCCAGCGCGCCCGCTCGGTGGCGATCGCGCTCGTGCTCGCCGGCCTGGTGCTGCTCTTCTACGTGGTCACGCTGGTCAAGCTCGGCCCCGGCGTGGTGAACCGGCCGCTGTGAGACACGCGCGACGACCCGGCTGTGCCGACACCGTCGCGGCACAGCGATCGCAACTGATCAGTCAACGCGAGGCTTCGAGATCGTGACCCCGACG
>NZ_NHSK01000178.1 GCF_016653355.1 Rhodoplanes elegans
GCCATACCCTTGGCCCCAGCCCGGCCCGTACCCCTGACCCTGGCCCCAGCCCTGCGCATCGGCCGCGAGCGTGCCGGCCGCGAGCAACGCGACCGCGACGACGATCGTGCGAGCCGTTATCATGTCGTCCTCCTGAGTTCCGGTCGGGACAAAGCTCCCGATCGACCGCAAGCGTCGCACAGGGCGGCTGATCCGGGTCTGACGCGGCCCGTCAGGCGCCCGTCAGGACGACGCGACGAGACTGCCGCGATGACCCTGCCCCGCCGATCCCTCGTCCTCGCCGGCCTCGCCCTTCTCACCGGTGCGTCTCCCGCCCTCGCCCAGCGCGGTGACGGTCCGCCGTGGGGCGGCGGCGGCCCGCCGCCCTGGGCCGGCCGCGGCCGCGGCGAAGGACGCTACGGGGAGGGGCGCGGCGAGGGCCGGCGGCGGCGCCAGCGCGGCGATCACGACTGCGCCCTCAAGGCGCTGTCCGAGGGCCGCGCCAAGCCGCTCTCCGAGCTCCTGCCGGTGATCGAGAAGGAGCTCGGCGGCCAGGCCATCGACGTCGAGCTCGAGCACTGCCACGGTCGCATCGTCTACGAGGTGAAGGCGCTTCGCCCCGACGGCAAGCTGGTCGAGGCGAAGGTCGACGCCCTGACCGGCAAGCCGGTCGCGGACGACGACTGAGGACGAGGACCGAAAGGACGACGAGCGATGCGCATCCTGGTGGTCGAGGACGAGCCCCGCATCGCCCGCGACATCGCCGCGGCGCTGACCGCCGCCGGCGGCGTCGTCGAGGTGGTCGCCGATGGCGAGGAGGCGTGGTTCAAGGGCGACACCGAGGACTACGCCCTGGTCGTCCTCGATCTCGGCCTGCCGCGGCTCGACGGCCTCGCCGTGCTCAAGCGCTGGCGCGCCAACCGCCGGCAGACGCCGGTGCTGATCCTCACGGCGCGCGGCACCTGGGCCGAGCGGGTCGAGGGCATCGACGCCGGCGCCGACGACTACCTGCCGAAGCCGTTCCGCATGGAGGAGCTGGTGGCGCGCGCCCGGGCCCTGATCCGCCGCTCCGCCGGCATCGGCACCGCCGTCATCACGGCCGGCCCGCTCACCGTCGATCCGCGCGACATGAAGGTGTTTTCCCGCGGCGTCCCGGTGAATCTCTCACCACTCGAGTATCGGCTGGTCGCCTATCTGGCGCTCCACCAGGATCGCGTCGTGCCGCCGCACGAGCTGATCGACCAGCTCTACGGCACCGACGACGCCCGCGACGCCAACGCGCTCGAGGCGCTGGTGATGCGGTTGCGGCGAAAGCTCGGCGCCGACGCCATCGAGACGCGGCGCGGCTTCGGCTATCGCATCGGCGAGGGCAAGGAGGCGACCTCGTGATCGCCGGCTCGCTCCGGCTCCGCCTGCTGGTCGCCGGAGCCGTGTCGATCCTGGTCGCGCTCGGGGTCGCCGCCTTCGGCCTGTCGGTGCTGTTCGAGCGCCATGCCGAGCGCGGCATGACCGACGAGCTCGTCGTGCTGCTCGACCGGCTCGCCGCCGGGATCGACCGCGATGCCGACGGCAAGCTCGCCGTCGCCGATCCGCCCGACGACCCCCGGTTCGAGAAGCCGCTGTCCGGCCTCTACTGGCAGGTGACGCGCGAGCCCGGCGGCCTCGTCGATCGCTCCCGCTCGCTGTGGGACTTCGAGCTGACGCCGCCGCAGGACGAGCCTGCGGAAGGCACCGTGCATCGCCACCGAATCGCCGGGCCGGGCGGCACGCAGCTGATGGCGGTCGAGCGCCGCATCGTCCTGCCGGCCCGGCTCGGCGGCGCCACGGTCCGCCTGGTGGTCGGCCGCGACGCCGCCGACCTCGCCACCGCCCGGGCCGAGTTCACCAGCGAATTGCTGCCGTTCCTGGCGCTGGTCGCGCTGCTCCTGGTGATCGCCTCGGCCGTGCAGGTGCGGGTCGGCCTCGCGCCCTTAGCCGCCGTGCAGGCGCGCCTCGCCGCGATCCGCTCCGGCCGCACCGAACGGCTCGGCATTGCTTTTCCGGACGAGGTGCGGCCGCTCGCCGCCGAGGTCGACGGGCTGCTCGTCCAGCGCGACCGCCAGGTCGAGACGGCGCGGGCGCGGGCCGCCGACCTCGCCCACGGGCTCAAGACGCCGCTGCAGGTGCTGGCCGGCGACATCGACCGGCTCAAGCAGAAGGGCGAGACGGCGATCGCGGCGGATCTCGACCTGGTCGGCGAGACGATGCGGCGCCATGTCGAGCGCGAGCTCGCCCGCGCCCGGCGCACCGCGGTCGCGGCCGATGCGGCAGCCCCGGTCGGCGCGGTGGCGCAGCGGGTCGTCGACGTCGTCCGCCGCACCCCGACCGGCGATGCGCTCGACTGGGAGGTCACGGTCGATCCGCAGCTCGCCGCCCGCATCGCGCCCGACGACCTCGCCGAGATCCTCGGCAATCTGCTCGACAACGCCGCCCGCCACGCCCGCGAGCGCGTCGCCATCACGGCGGCAATCGAGGACGGCGACGTGGTGCTGCGGGTGATCGACGACGGGCCCGGCATCCCGGCCGCCCTGGTGCCGCAGGCGCTGCGCCGCGGCGGCCGCATCGACTCCGGCCCCGGCACCGGGCTGGGCCTCGCCATCGCCAGCGACATCGCCGACGCCTGGAACGGGACGCTGCGGCTCGGCCCGACCGAGCCCGGCCGCATGACCGCGGCCGTCCGTCTGCCGCGGGCGGCGCCCCTGCAGGACGGCCGCTGACGGGAGCCTGACGGCGCGGGTCAGAAGCGCGTCAGCCGGCGCGTGCGACAAGGCTGCATTGTTCCTGAAGCAGATCGGGATTCCGCATCATGACCACGTCCATCGCCACGCCGCCCATCGCCACCGACAGATTTCGTTACGACACCTTCACCCAGGCCCTCCACTGGCTGACCCTGATCGCCGTCGCCGGCGCGTTCGTCAGTGGCCAGCTGATGGACGACATGCCGCGCGGCGCCGCCAAGGCGCAGCTCATCTCCACCCACATCTCGGTCGGCCTCCTGGTGCTGACCTTCACGGTGCTGCGCCTCGCGCGGCGCATCGCCGTGCCGCAGCCGGACCCGATCCCCGGCGCGCCGCTCGTCCAGATGGCCGCCAAGGCCATGCATCTGACGCTGTACCTCCTCTTGGTCATCGTGCCGATCGCCGGCATGGCGATGGTGTGGGCGAAGGGCCGCACGGTCGGCTTCTTCGGCCTGTTCACGCTGCCGCCGCTGATCGGGCCGGACCGCGACCTCGCGCACCGGCTCGGCGAGATGCACGAGATCGGCGCCAACCTGATCCTCGTCCTGGCCGGCGTGCACGCGGCGGCCGCCATCGTCCACCACACGATGCTGAAGGACGGCGCCATCGCCCGCATGCTGCCGTTCGGCACGTCGCGCCACGGCTGATCCGCGCCGCACCGACCGACGATCCAGGAGACGACCCATGACCGGACTCCCGTCCGGCCGGCGCACCGCGCCGGCCGCCCGCCGCCTCGTCCCCGCGCTTCAGGTGACCGCGGCCCTGCTGCTCGCCTGTGTCGCCGCGCCGGGCCTCGCCCAGCCGGGCGCCGCCCAGCGCGCCGTGCTCGACCGCACGATCGCCGAGGCCCGCACGGCCGATGCCGGCTTCGGGGCGTCGGCGGAGCGCGGCCGCGCCCTGTTCATGAGCAGCCCGGCCGCCGGCAAGCCCGACACGCCGTCCTGCACGTCGTGCCACACGACGAATCTCGCCCGCGCCGGCCAAGCGCGCGCCGGCAAGACGATCGAGCCGCTCGCCCCCTCGGTCGTGCCGACCCGCCTGTCGGATCCGGCCACCGTGGACAAGTGGCTCCGCCGGAACTGCCCCGACGTGCTCGGCCGCGAGTGCTCGGCCGCCGAGCGGGCGGATCTCGTCGCCTTCCTGATCGGCCAGTGACACCAGCTCCGGTTGATCGGTTCGTTGTCATTCCGGGGCGCGCCGAAGGCGCGAACCCGGAATCCAACGGCTGACTCCACGCGCTCGGCTGGATTCCGGGTTCGGCGCTGTGCGCCGCCCCGGAATGACTGCCCCGAGCCGATCAGCCGAATCACGCATGAGAGGACGATGATGTCGGACAAATGGATGTGGATCCTGCGCCCGTTGGTGCTGGTCGGTGCCCCCGCCGTGGTGCTCGTCACGCTCGCGAGCCCGCTGGTCGCCGACGGGCTGCGGCTGGACCCGGTGCGCGACCCGGTCGTGAAGGCGGAATGCGGCGCCTGCCATCTGGTCTATCCGGCCGGGCTACTGCCGGCGCGCTCGTGGCGGGCCATGACGGCGAACCTATCAAATCACTTCGGTGACAACGCCGCGCTCGACCAGGCGACCACCGACCGCATCGCCGCCTATCTCGCCGCCAACGCGGCCGACGCCGCCGGGCGCAACAGCAAGATGATGCGCAAGCTCTCGCCCGAGGTGACGCCGGCCCGCATCACCGAGCTGCCGTGGTGGACCCGCAAGCACGAGCGCAAGGACCGGGTCGCGCCGGCGACGCTCGCCCGCAAGGGCGCCAAGTTCCGCGGCGACTGCAAGGCCTGCCACGAGGACGCCGAGCAGGGCTGGTTCGACGAGGAGTGAGCGGGTTCGGCGGACCCGAGATTAGTTGCTGCCGCGCGTCCCCGCGAAGGCGCTACGGGATGCACACATCGCACGCCATGCATGAGAGCGTCATGCGCGGGTTTGACCCGCGCATCCATCGCCTTCGCCTGAAAGCACTCTCTCGCAGCGAGATGGGTCGCCGGGTCAAGCCCGGCGACGACGGCGGAGGGGGTAGCAGGCGTGTTTGCCCCTCACTGAAACTTCTCAGCTTTCTGAGATGTATGCATCCCGTAGCGCGAAGGCGGGAATGAGCGGAGTGTGGCTTTCGCTCCGCGCCGCGATCGCATACGGTCAGTTGCATGTGATCAGGTCGTCGGACAGCCGGAGCATGCCATGCCGATCGATCGTCGTGCCTTCCTCGCGTATGGGGCCGGGACCTCGCTCGGCCTGTTCGTCCAGGATCCTTTCGGCCGATCGCGTGCGATCGCCGGGCCGGTGATGGGCGGCAGCCTGCGGGTCGACCGGGTCGAGCGGTTCGCCATGCCGCTCGCCGTGCCGAAGGCGATGCCGCGCTCCGGCCCGAACACCTACCGGATCGCGGCGCGCCAGCAGCGCCAGCAGATGCTGCCGCCGCCCTTCGGCCGGACGACTCTCTGGTGCTACGGCGCCGAGGGCCACGACGACAGCTTCGCCTCGCCGGCCGCGACCATCGAGGCGACGCGCGGCACGCCGATCGAGATCACCTGGATCAACGACCTGATGACGGCGGAGCGGCGCTTCCGGCCGCATCTCCTGCCGGTCGACCCGACGCTGCACTGGGCCAATCCGGGCGGCCGCCGCGACACCCGCCCGACCTTCACGGCGACGCCGGGGCCGTACCGCGGACCGGTGCCGCTGGTCACCCACGTGCACGGCATGGAGGCCGTGGAGGATTGGAGCGACGGCTATCCGGAGGCGTGGGTGCTGCCCGACGCCGTCGACCTGCCCGAGGGCTTCGCGCCGGTCGGCACCTGGTACGACTTCTTCTGGGCGAAGTCGGGCCGCAGCGACTGGGGGGCGGGCCGCGTCACCTACCGCTATCCCAACAGCCAGCGCCCCGGGATGCTCTGGTATCACGACCACACCCTGGGCCTGACCCGGCTCAACGTCTATGCCGGCCTCGCCGGCCTCTATCTGATCCGCAGCGACGACCCGGCCGACCATCCGCGCGTCGCCGGGGACGGTACGACCGCGGTGCTGCCGGCAGGCGCGCTCGAGATCCCGCTCGCCATCACCGACCGCTCGTTCAACGCCGACGGCTCGCTCTACTACCCGGACAGCCGGCGGCTGTTCGACGGCTATGCCGGGCCGTTCATCCCGGCCTCCGACGTCGCTCCGATCTGGGTGCCGGAGTTCCTCGGCAACGTGATGGTGGTCAATGGCCGCGCCTGGCCGCGCTGCGAGGTGGAGCCGCGGCGCTATCGCCTGCGCGTCCTCAACGCCTGCAACGCGCGGGTCCTGATCCTGCGCTTCGCCGACCCCAAGGTGGAGGTCTGGCAGATCGGTACCGAGGGCGGTTTCCTGCGCGCGCCCGTGAAGCTGCGCGACGTGCTCCTGGCGCCGGCCGAGCGCGCCGATCTGATCGTCGACTTCTCGCGCCTCGCGCCGGGCAGCCGCGTCACGCTGCGCAATCTCGGGCCGGATGCGCCCTACAAGGGCGAGCCCGACGAGGATCCGGCCGAGCGCCGCAGCACCGGTCAGGTGATGCAGTTCCGCGTCGTTCCGGCGACCGGCCCGGACAACACCACGCCGCCGGCCCGCCTCGCCCTGCCGCCGATCGCGGCGCTGCCCGAGCCGGTGCGCGAGCGGGCGCTGGCGCTGGTCGAGCAGATGGCGCCGTCGCGCAAGGGCGAGGTGCCGCACGAGGCGGCGCTCGCCACCTTCGATCCCGGGCTCGGCCGCGACCGCGGCGTCACGCTGCGCCACTGGGCCGACCCGGTGACCGAGAACCCGGCGCCGGGCGACACCGAGGTCTGGGCGTTCCACAATCTCACCGGCGACGCGCATCCGATGCACGTCCACGACGTCCTGTTCCAGGTGGTCGACCGCCGCGCCCTCGACGACGAGACCGGCCGGCCCGAGGGTCCGGCGCGGCCGCCGCGACCCGAGGAGGACGGCTGGAAGGACACCGTGATCGCCCGGCCCGGCGAGGTGACGCGGGTGCGGATGCGGTTCGCGAAGGCCGGCCAGTTCGTCTGGCACTGCCACATGGTCGAGCACGAGGACAACGAGATGATGCGGCCGTTCCGGGTCGGCCCCGAGCAGCCCGGCGAGCCGCAGGACCACGGCGCCCCGAAGACCTGAGCCACACGGCCGTGCCTCAGTCGCGGGACACGGTCGGCGGCCCGAAGGGCAGGACCGCCCCCTCCGGCCAGGCGAACAGGTGGCTCGGGCAGCCGGCGCAGTCGCTCGAGCCGAAGCCCGGGACCGGCACGGGCAGGCCGCCGAGTTGCGCCGCGAGCGCGCACTCGTCACCGTCCGGCACGGCCCATACGGCGATCACTCGGCCCTTGGTGGTCAGCCGGTCGACATGCCAGCGCAGGGTCTTTCGCCGGCGCAGGTGGCGGGCGACGCGGGCCCGCAACCCGCCGGGGCCACGGGCCGAGCCGCAGTACAGATACCGCCCCGCCGACACCGACACGGCCGACCGGCCGGCGAGCCGTAAGACGAAAGGCTTATCCAACCGGATGGCTAGTACATAGGCACCCGCAACCGTCGGCAGCGCGGCCGCGGCGACGGCGGTTCGCGCTGCGGCCGTAGTGCGAGTCGCGGTTGTGCGCTGCGAGATCATCGAGCTTGGCGGGTCGCCACGGGTCGGCTTGTATGCATTATGCCACCGTAAGCTGCGGCCTGTGCATACCTTCCATTAATTGTGCATAGCACAAATTTGTATTGACTCGTACCGCCTCGGCGCGCTGGACTAGACATGCGCAATTGCACGGACTGGAAAATCGAGGAGGAATTTGCATGCGCCGTATGGGTGTAGCCTCCGCTAGCTCGCTGCCGTCCCTCATCATTCCCTGCCCGCGCTGTGCCCAGCGCATGTCCTACCGGTCGGTCAGCACGACCAAGGCCGAGCCCCGCATCCAGGACACCGTCTACGCCTGCGACCAGTGCGGCACCGAGGTGATCCGCACCAGCTTCCGCACCGTCGATCCCAAGCAGGCCGCGTGAACGAAGCCGCGTGAACGAGGCTGCCTGAACCGCGCGGCAGACCGCAGGCCGCCCGAGCGTTTCGCCAGCCGCCCCGACGCCGTTCCGATCCGACCGCGTCGGTTGTGCCCCGCCCCGCTATCCGACAACCGAGTCGCGTGCGCACCGCCCCCCGGGCGGACCCTTCGTCCTGCGTGCGCGAGCCCGTTCCGTGCGTGGCATTCGCCCGCCGGCGGGCGTAAGCTTCGCCTCGACCGGCCGTGAACCTCCCGTGCCGCCGCCGACACCAGGGAGAGTGCCAGGGAGGGTGCGATGTCCCGCAAGGTGATCGCCGTCGCCGCCGCCACGCTTGTCGCGCTGGCGGCCGTAGCCGTATCGGGCCCGGTCTGGTCGGCCCCGGCCGACCGCGACGGCAAGGCCGCGGCTCAACGCAGCCAATCGACCCCATCCAAGACGCAGAAAAAGAAATCGACCGACCGGCCGCCGGGTGCGCCGGTGCCCGGCCAGGCGACATCCGGCGCGGCGGCGCCCGTGAAGATCGACGTCGCCGCCATGCGGACCGCCCAGACCCGGCTCGCCGTGAAGCTGGTCGAGGCGCTGCAGAAGGAGACGCCGGAGGCCGCCAACCTGATGGTGTCGCCCGGCAGCCTCGCCATGGTGTCGGGCCTGATCGCGCTCGGCGCCGACGCCAAGCTCGAGGCGGCGCTCGCCCGCATGCTCGGCTTCACCGAGGCGCTCGGCTTCGCGGAGGCGGCATCGCCCCCGGCCGCGCCGGACAAGCCAACCGGCAAGGCGGAGAAACCCCGCAAGGGCGACAAGTCGAAAAAAACGGCCAAGGCGGGGCCGGCGCGGACGCTGCCGCCGCCGGTCGACTTCGCCTCGGTGCGCGCCATCACGGCCGCCGTCATGGCCGACAAGAGCATCGCCGACGTGCTGTCCGTCGCCGACGCGATCTGGATCGACCCGGCCATGACCCCGAAGGAGTCGGTGCTTGCCGCCGTCACGGCCGCCGGCGGCGAGGTGTTCCGCGATCCGCTCGGCAGCCCGGAATCGCTCGCCAAGATCAACGGCTGGGTCGGCGAGAAGACTCGCGGCCTGATCCCGGCGCTGCTCGACCGCGCGCCGGCAGATCCCGGGCTCGTCGCCGTCAACGCCCTCTATTTCAAGGACCGCTGGAAGACCGCCTTCGCGCCGGGCCGC
The DNA here is from genome assembly GCF_016653355.1 of Rhodoplanes elegans. GTDB lineage: Bacteria > Pseudomonadota > Alphaproteobacteria > Rhizobiales > Xanthobacteraceae > Rhodoplanes > Rhodoplanes elegans. The sequence continues at coordinate 8,943 of NZ_NHSK01000178.1, forward strand.
ACCCGGCCGGCGCCGTTCACCCGCGCCGACGGCTCGACCGTCGAGGTGCCGATGATGGCCGGCACGATCGACGGCACGCCGATGCGCAGCGACGACACCTTCGTCGCGGTCGAGCTCGGCTACCAGTCGCCGCGCTTCGGCCTGGTGCTCGTCACCTCGAAGGAGAAGCCGCTGCCCTCCTCGGGCTTCGCGCCCGTGGCCGACTGGCTGTCGGGGCGCGACTTCGCCGCCACGGCCGTCGAGGTGTCGCTGCCGCGGATCGCGCTCGACCAGCGCGCCGGGCTCCTGCCCGCCCTCGACGCGCTCGGGCTGAAGGAGGGACGCGCCTCGCCGACCGCGCTCGACGGCTTCGGCCCCGGCCAGCGCATCTCCGACGTGATCCAGAAGGCGGTGCTGAGGATCGACGAGACCGGTACCGAGGCGGCCGCCGCGACCGCGGTGCTCACCGTGCGCTCGGCGCTGCGCAACCAGAACCCGCGCGTCTTCTTCGACAAGCCGTTCTGGTTCGCGCTGCGCGACCGCGACACCGGGGTCGTGCTGCTGGCCGGCTATGTCGGCGACCCGTCCCGCGCCGTCGCGACCGCCGCGGCCGCACCGGCCCCCGAACCGACCGCGCCTCCGGCCGCGGCCCCGCCGGAGGGACCGCCCCCGGCCGTCGATCAGCCGACGCCCGAGGAGCCTGCCGCCGCCCCGCCTTCGCCGACGCAGGCACCGCCGATCGAGACGCCGGTGATCGAGGCCCCGGCACCCGCGGAGGCTGCCCCTCCGGCCGAGCCGGCGCCGCGCGCCGACGCGGCGCGCTGAATCGCGCCGCTACCGCAGCAGCACGGCGGCGACGGTCCGGCGCCACAGCGACGAGTCGCGCTGCGGCGTCGCCACCGGCTGGTTCGCCTTCTCCAGGGCCCGGATGGCGTCGATCGATTCCTTGCGGATGCGGCCGAGGTCGATCGATTCGGCAGCCGCGATCGTGTCCTTCAGCACGCCGGCGGTTCCCGCCGGCTGGGCGGCGAGCTCGTTGCGCAGGAGGGCGAGCAGCACGGGATCGCGCGCCGCGTTGGCGGCGAGCGTGAACTTCGCCATGCAGCCGACCGTCAGCCGGCCGGCGTCGGCGCGTTCCTCCGACCACGGCAGCAGCGCCACGATGCGGGCGAGCGGCGCCGCGTCGCCGGTGGCGAAATAGATGCCCCACAGCGTGTCGAGCACGTCCGGGCCGACGGCGAGCGCCGGCGTCTTGTCGGCCGGCTCGCCGAACCGGAACCAGCCGCGCATGCGCGTCCACACCGAGGCCGGCTCGTCCATGGCGAGGCGGGCGAGGGTGGGCATGCGATCGCTGACATAGGCCTGGATCATCGCGTCGTGGTGCGGGAAGCGGGCGGCGCTGCGGGCGAGCAGGCCCTTCCAGTCCGGATGTCCCGAATAGGCGATGGCGCGGACGATCACCCAGGACTCCTCCTGCGGGAACGGCACCATGGCGGCGATCAGCGCATCGGCGCGGGTGGGCTGCGCCGCGATCACGCCGGCCAGGAAGCCGACATGGAGCCCGGCCGCCTCGGGCCGCGCCAGCGCCCCGGTCCGGCTCGCCGCGCGGATCGCCGCGGGCACGCGGGCCGGCTCGGGCCGGGCCCGGTAGCCCTGGATGAAGTGCAGCACGGCGTCCGACGACGCGAACGCGTCGACGGCCTCGACGACGTCGCGCGGCGCCGGCTCCCCGGCCGCCGCGGGCAGCGGCAGCAGGAGCAAGCTCGCCAGCAGGACGGCGATCACTGATCTCATGTCTCGTCCCCTTCCCCCGCTCCGCCATCGACGATGGCGGCGCGGCACTCCCCCGGTCGCCTATCGAACAGACCGGCGGGGCGAATTCTGGGACGGGACGGGCCGATTCTTGGGCGTGTTCGGGGCGCGACACAGCGTGGCGCAACGGCCACAATCGGCGTCCGAACAGGCCGCCGACGGCGCGATAGCGCCGCCGAAGCACAGAATCAGGAGGCAGGTAAGGTGGAGGCGTCAGGCCGCCTTGAGCGAGCGCGCCCGGCTCTGGGTCAGCTCGACATAACGAGCGATGTCCTGGGCGCGGCCTTCGCGGCCGTCCATGGCGTCTGACCAGATCCGGCGGATCTCCGGCTCGTTTTCGTAATAGTTGATGCCGCGCCACTGGTTGAGACGGATGCTGCCGTCCGCCAGCCGGGTGGCTGAGAACAAGAGGCCGAGCTCGCCGAGCCGGTCCAGAAAGTCTTTGATCCTGAAGTCCGACATGGCACCTCGCTCCCCTGATTCGTCAGTGTGAGGCGTTTTCCCGGCCGGTCAATTTCCAACCACGGTTTTGACGCGATGTTCACCGTGAACAGCCGGGAGCTGTGGCGAGGGCGTCACACGCGCGGTGTCAGATGGCGGGGATTGTGTACATGACCCGACTCGCCGTGCCGCGCAGCAGCCGCCGGCTCGTGAGCCAGGGCGGTGGCGCGACCGGCGAGCCTCGTGCTAGGTGCAGCTTTGCGCCACCCCTCGTGGAACCCCTGATGTCCGAGACCCGCCTGAACCCCGCCCTCAAGGTCGCCCTCGACGTCGGCCCGCTGGTGCTGTTCTTCGCAGCCAATGCGAAATTCGGCATCTTCGCCGCGACCGGCACCTTCATGGTCGCGGTCCTGGCCGCGCTCGCCGTCTCCTATGCGCTGACCCGGCACCTGCCGGTGATGCCGGTCGTCTCGGCCGTCATCGTCACGGTGTTCGGCGGGCTGACGCTGGTGCTGCACGACGAGACGTTCATCAAGCTGAAGCCGACCCTGATCTACATGCTGTTCGCGATCGTGCTGGCGGTCGGCCTGTGGCGCGACCGGCCGCTGCTCGCGATGGTGTTCGACAGCGTGTTCGACCTGACCGAGGAGGGCTGGCGCAAGCTGACGGTGCGCTGGGCCGTGTTCTTCGTCGTCATGGCGGCCGTCAACGAGCTGGTCTGGCGCACGCAGAGCACCGACTTCTGGGTGAACTTCAAGCTGTTCGGCTTCGTGCCGCTGACCTTCCTGTTCGCCGTCGCGCAGGTGCGCCTCCTCGCCCGCCATGCCGCCGGCGAGGCCGGCAAGCCCGCCGCGCCGGCGACCGACACCCGCCCCGCGCCCTGATCGCCCCGGAGACCCCGATGCTGAAGTTCACCAAGGACCACGAGTGGCTGCGGCTCGACGGCGACGTCGCCGTCGTCGGCATCACGGACCACGCCCAGGAGCAGCTCGGCGACCTCGTCTTCGTCGAGCTGCCGGGGGTCGGCGCCGCCTTCGACCAGGGCGCCGCGGCCGCCGTCGTCGAGTCGGTGAAGGCCGCCTCCGACATCTACGCGCCGGTCGCCGGCGAGGTGACCGAGGTGAACGAGGCCGTGGTCGCCGAGCCGGGCCTGGTCAACTCGGATCCGGCCGGGCAGGGCTGGCTGTTCAAGATGACGATCACCGACAAGGCCCAGCTCGACGGGCTGTTGGACGAAGCCGGCTACAAGGCGCTGATCGCGGGCTGAGCGGCGCGGGCGCCTACGCCTGTCGTCCCGGGGCGCTGCGACAGCAGCGAGCCCGGGACCCATACGCACTGTGTTTCGTGAGCCACTTGCGCCGGGAGTATGGATTCCGGGCTCGGCCCTGCGGGCCGCCCCGGAATGACCGAGTCACTCCTCGATCCCGGCCACCGCCTTGGCGAAATCCTTCGCCGCGAAGGGCGACAGGTCGTCGACGCCCTCGCCGACGCCGATGAAGTGGACCGGCAGCCGGTACTTGGCCGCGACCGCGACGAGGATGCCGCCACGCGCGGTGCCGTCGAGCTTGGTCATCACGAGGCCGGTGACGCCGGCCGTCCTGGCGAACACCTCGACCTGCGACATCGCGTTCTGCCCGACCGTCGCGTCGAGGACGAGCAGCACGGCGTGCGGCGCCGTGGCGTCGACCTTGCGCATCACCCGGACGATCTTCTCGAGCTCGCCCATCAGGGTCGACTTGTTCTGCAGGCGCCCGGCCGTGTCGACGATCAGCACGTCGGCGTCCTGGCTGCGCGCCGTCTCCAGCGCCTCGTAGGCGAGGCTCGCGGCGTCGCCGCCCTGGGTGCCGGCGATCACCGGGCTCCTGGTGCGGGCGCCCCAGATCTTGATCTGCTCGATGGCGGCGGCCCGGAACGTGTCGCCGGCGGCGAGCACGACCTTACGGCCCTCCGCGGTGAGCCGCGCCGCGAGCTTGCCGATCGTCGTCGTCTTGCCCGAGCCGTTGACCCCGACCACCAGCACGACGAACGGCTTCTTGGCCGGATCGATCACCAAGGGCTTGGCGACCGGCGCCAGGATCGTCTCGACCTCGGCGGCCAGGATCGCCTTCACCTCCTCGGGCGTGACCTGCTTGTCGTAGCGCCCCTCGCCGACCTTGCCGGCGATGGCGATCGCCGTCTCCATGCCGAGATCGGCGCGGATCAGCGCCTCCTCCAGCTCCTCGACCACGGCGTGGTCGAGCTTGCGCTTGGTGACCAGATCGGCGATCGCCCCGCCGAGCGAGGCCGAGGTGCGCTTCAGCCCGGTGGAAAGCCGGCGCCACCACTGTCCCGGGGCGGTATTCTCGGTGTCTTCGGTGCTTTCGGTCATGTCGGCTGCCGTGATAGCGCTTTCGCCATGACACAGGAAGAGATGCTTGCGCGCGTCCTACACCGGGACGGGCTGATGATCGTGATCGACAAGCCGGCCGGCCTGCCCGTCCACAAGGGACCGAAGGGCGGCGAGAGCCTGGAAGAGTCGTTCGACGCGCTGCGCTTCGGCCTGCCGCGGGCGCCGGCGCTCGCCCACCGGCTCGACCGCGAGACCTCCGGCTGCCTGGTGCTCGGCCGCCACCGCAAGGCGCTCGCGCATCTCGGGCTGCTGTTCAAGCACGGCGAGGTGAAGAAGACCTACTGGGCCGTGGTCGAGGGCGGCCCGGAGGCCGACGAGGGCACCATCGACATCCCGCTCGGCCGGCTGGACGAGACCCGCGGCTGGTGGATGAAGCCGGACCCGAACGGCCTGCCTTCGGTCTCGACCTGGCGGGTGCTGGGGCGCAGCGGCGGGCCGGGAGCTACGGCTGCGCCGCACACCGGAGCGCTGACTTGGCTCGCGCTGTCGCCCTTGACCGGCCGCACCCACCAGCTGCGCGTGCACTGCGCCGCGATGGGCTTCCCGATCCGCGGCGACAACATCTATGGCAACGGCCCGCGCTTCGGCGGCCCCGGCCTGCATCTGCACGCCCGCGAAATCGTCGTGCCGCTGTCGAAGAACAAGCCGCCCGTGGGGGTGAGAGCGCCGGTGCCGTCGCATCTCGTCGCGGCGCTGACCGCCTGCGGCTGGCGCGGCGAGGCCGAGTCGCCCGACGCTCAGCCCTGACCGGCGCCGCCGCCGGTCGCGCGCCGTGGCACGGCGCCGAGCCTTTCCCGGGCGACGAGGAGCTGGGCCGCGACCGAGGCGGCGATGACGGCCGGCGTCTTGCCGCCGATCTCCGGCAGGCCGATCGGGCAGACGAGCCGGGCGATCGCTTCGTCGGAGAGGCCGAGCGCGCGCGCCTGCGAGGCGAACCTCGCCCGCTTGGTCGACGACCCGATCATGCCGACCAGATCGAACTTTTCGAGCGACAGCGCCCGGGTCGCCACGGCGTAGTCGATGGCGTGGGCGTGCGTCATCACCAGGACGAGCGCGCCCGCCGGCGCGTCGTCGACCTCCCGGTCCGGGGTCTCGCTGTGGACCGCGACCGCGTTCGCCGGCAGATGGCTCGGAAAGGCCTCGGCCCGGCTGTCGATCCAGCGCACCGCGAAGGGCAGCGGCGCCAGCGCCAGCACCAAAGCGCGGCCGACATGGCCGGCGCCGAACAACAGCACCGGCGTGAGCTCGTCGCCGAATTCTTCCAAGAACGGAGCGCCGGATTCCGGACGGCCCGGCTTCTGATCAGAGGCGGCCGAGGTCGGCGCCGACACGATTTCGCGTCTAACGCGACCATCGTCGCCGAGGCGGGCCATCACCGTGAACGCCCCGCCGCGCTCCGCCGCCGCCAGCGCCGCGATCGTCTCCTGATCACGTGCGTCGAACACTTCGGTGAGCGTCGTGACGACGCCGCCGCAGCACTGGGCGAGATCGGGCCCGAGCGTCCAGGTGCGGAATCGCGCCCGCGTCGCATCGGGGCTCGCCAGCGCCGCCGTAGTCTCGGCCAAGACCTCGTATTCCAGCCGGCCGCCGCCGATCGTGCCCCAGAATCCGCCGTCCGGCCGCGCGACCAGCCGCGCGCCGGCCTCGCGCGGCGACGAGCCCGCGACCCGCACGACGCTGACCAGCGCGGCGCGGCCGTGCTGCGCGATCGTCTCGGCGATACGGGCCCAGATCGCCATCGATGCTCCGCGACCCGATCAGCTCGGCCGCGCCAGCGCCGTACCGAGCGCCGCCGCCACGTCGAACGCGCCGATCGCCGTGACGATCGCCTCCGGCGTCGCCGGGGCGTCGAGACGCGCGCCAGCGCCCGGAGACGCCGCTTCGACCGCGTCGGCGAGGGCGCAGAACACCGAGATGGCGAGATTGAAGGGCGGCTCGCCGACCGCCTTGGAACGATAGATCGTCTCCTCGCGATTGGCCCCGTCGAACAGTGCGACGCGGAAGTCGGTCGGCACGTCGGACGCGACCGGAATCTTGTAGGTCGACGGCGCGTGGGTGAGCAGCCGCCCCTCGGCGTCGAACACCAGCTCCTCGGTGGTAAGCCAGCCCATCCCCTGGACGAAGCCGCCTTCGATCTGGCCGATGTCGAGCGCCGGATTGAGCGAGCGGCCGACGTCGTGGAGGATGTCGACGCGCAAAACCTTGTTCTCGCCCGTGGTAACGTCGATCAGCACCTCGCTGACCGCGGCGCCCCAGGCGTAATAGAAGAACGGATGGCCGGTGCCGCGGGCGCGATCCCAGTGCAGCTTCGGCGTCTTGTAGAAACCGGTCGACGACAGCGAGACGCGGCCGCAATGCGCCGCATGGGCGAGCTCGCCGAAACCGATGCGCTGATTGCCGATCTGCACGTGATCGTCGGCGAAGAGGATCTGCTCCTCCGGCACCTGCCAGTTGTCCGCCGCGAAGGCGACCATGCGGGCCTTGATGGTGCGGCACGCCGCCTGCACGGCCATGCCGTTGAGGTCGCTGCCCGACGAGGCCGCCGTCGGCGAGGTGTTGGGGACCTTCTCGGTCGAGGTCGGCGTGATGCGCACGCGATCGAGCCCGATGCCGAACTCTTCCGCCGCCACCTGCGCCACCTTCTGGAACAGCCCCTGCCCCATCTCGGTGCCGCCGTGATTCAGATGCACCGAGCCGTCCTGATAGACATGCACGAGCGCGCCGGCCTGGTTCATCGAGGCGAGCGTGAACGAGATGCCGAACTTCAGCGGCGTCAGCGCGAGGCCGCGCTTGAGGATCGGTGACGTCTCGTTGAACGCCGCGATCGCGGCGCGGCGCGCCCGATAGTCGGAGGTCCGCTCCAGCTCCTCGATCAGCGCCAGACCGACGTCGTGATCCTCGATCGTCTGCCCGTAGGGCGTGCGGTCGCGACCGGGCGCGTAGAAATTGGCTTTCCGGATGTCGAGCGGATCGCGGCCGAGTGACCAGGCGATGGCGTCGATCACCCGCTCGGCCGCCAGCATGCCCTGCGGGCCACCGAATCCGCGGAACGCCGTGTTGGAGACCGTGTGGGTCTTCACGCGGCGCGTGTCGATGCGGAAGGCGGGCAGATGATAGGTGTTGTCGGCGTGGAACATGGCGCGGTCGACGACGCCGGCCGAGCAGTCCGCCGACATGCCGCAGCGCGCCGCGAGCAGCAGGTCGAGCCCGGCGATGCGCCCGTCGTCGTCGAAGCCGACCGACCAGTCGGCGCGGAAATCGTGGCGCTTGCCCGTCATCATCATGTCGGCGTCGCGGTCGAGCCGCAGCTTGCACGGCCGGCCGGTGACGCGCGCCGCGAGCGCGGCGATCGCGGCCCACTGGCAGGCCTGCGTCTCCTTGCCGCCGAAGCCACCGCCCATGCGGCGGATCTCGCAGGTGACGAACGCGTCCGGCACGCCGAGCGTGCGCGCCACGATGTGCTGCACCTCGGTCGGGTGCTGGGTCGAGGAATGCACCAGCATGGCGCCGTCCTCGCCCGGAATGGCGAGCGCGATCTGGCCCTCCAGATAGAAGTGCTCCTGGCCGCCCATGCGCAGCGTGCCGGACGCGTTTCGCGGCGCCGCGGCGATGACGGCATCGACGTTGCCGCCGACGAACGCATAGTCGGGCAGGACGCGGGCGTCGGTGGCGAGCCCCTCGTCGATCGTGACGGCCGGTGGCGCCGGCGCGATCTCGATCATCGCGAGCGGCACGGCACGGCGCGCCGCATCGCGGCTCGTCGCCACCACGGCGAACAGCGGCTGACCGTGGAACTCGATCGTGTCGGTCGCGAAGATCGGCTCGTCGTCCATATGGGCGGCGACGCAGTTCTTGCCCGGGATGTCGGCCGCCGTGATCACGGCGACGACGCCGGGCGCGCTTTTCACGCGATCGAGATCGAGCGCCGTGAGCGTGCCGCGCGCCTTGGTGGCGCCGCCGACCGCGACGTGAAGCGTGCCGGCCGGCTCCGGCAGATCGTCGATATAGGGCGCCGCGCCCTGCACCTGCTTGACCGCGCTGTCGTGCGGCAGCGGCTTCCTGACGTGACGCAGCATGTCCTCGGGCTTTTCACGAAGCGACACGGCCGACCTCCCTCGGGCGCACGCGCGTGGTCGTCCCCGGCACGCCGGCGATCTCGGCCAGCGCCTTGATCACGGTGGTCTTGGCGACCTGCAGCCGATAGGCGGCGCTGCCGCGCTGGTCGGTGAGCGGGGTGAAGTCGGCGCCGATATTGTCCGCCGCCGCGCGCCAGGTCGCGGGATCGGCGAGCGGGGCGCCGGCGAGCGCCTGCTCCACCGCCGTGGCGCGCTGCGGCACGCCGGCCATGCCGCCGAAGGCGATCCGGGCGGACGCGATCTGATCACCTCGCAGCGTGATCGCGAAGGCGCCCATCACGGCCGAGATATCCTCGTCCATGCGCTTGGTGATCTTGAACACGCGCAGCCGCGTGTCGGCGGCCGGCTTCGGCACCACCAGACGGCGGACGAACTCGCCCTTCTCGCGGTCCTGCTTGCCATAGGCGATGAAGAACTTTTCCACCGGCAGCGTGCGGACGCGGTCGCCCTTGCGCAGCTCCACGGTGGCGCCGAGCGCGATCAGCACCGGCGCGAGATCGCCGATCGGCGAGCCGTTGGCGATGTTGCCGCCGACCGTGCCCGAGCTGCGCACCTGGGTCGAGCCGAACCGGCGCATCAGCTCGTCGACGTCGGGGTCGAGCCCGCCGAGCAGCGGCTTGGCCCGCGCGAGCGGCAGCGCCGCGCCGAGCGTCAGCGTCTCGGCCGTGTCGGCGACGGCATCGAGCCCGGCGACGCGGCCGACATGGACGATCTTGGGCAGCGCGGCGAGCTTCTTGGTGACCCACAGGCCGACATCGGTGGCGCCCGCCACGATGGTCGCATCCGGGTGCTGCTCCAGCAGCGCGGCGAGGGAGTCTTCGCTCGCCGGTGCGGCGAAGAACGAGGTCTCGTCCCCGACGAAGACGTCCTGGCCGTCATCGAGCTCGCGCAAGCGCGCGAGACGCTCCGCCGCGGTGCGGGCGAAGCGGTCGGCGGCCGGCGCGGCGAGGCTCGCCGTCGCGGCGTCGACGATCGGGCGGTAGCCCGTGCAGCGGCAGAGGTTTCCCGCCAGGACCTCGTCGATCTCGTCACGCGACGGCGCGCGGTCGCGCGGCCCCGTCTCGGACACGCGGTGGTAGTGGGCGAACAGGCTCATCACGATGCCGGGTGTGCAGAAGCCGCATTGCGAGCCGTGGCCCTGCGCCAGCGCCGCCTGCACCGGGTGCAGGGCGCCCACCTCGTCGGCCAGATCCTCCACCGTGATCAGCTCGGCGCCGTCGATCTGGCCCAGGAAGGCGATGCAGGAGTTGACCGGCTCGTAGACGACGCGATCGCCGCGACGGCGCGCCAGCACCACCGTGCAGGCGCCGCAGTCGCCCTCGGCACACGCCTCCTTGGTGCCGGTCGAGCGTTCGTCCAAACGCAACCAGTCGAGCACCGTGGTGCGCGGCGCGAAACCGCGCAGCCGAAGAACCCGCCCGCGGCGGATGATCTGGATACAGTCTCGCGACATGACTCCTCCGGGAAGCCGCGAATCATACGAGATCGAAACTCGCTTCGGTAGCGGCGAGTTTACGCAGCCGCCGCCCAGCCGGCAGGCAGGAGGCGGTGACCGGCGGTGCGGGTGCATATGCAAAGCCTGTGGATCGGCGGCGTGGTTCCCTCTCCCCGCACGCGGGGAGAGGGTGGCTCGGACCGAAGGTTCGAGACGGGTGAGGGGCGTTTCCGTAAGGCTCAGACTCGCGGCGACGCCCCCTCACCCGGTATCCGCGCTGGACGCGCGGACACCGACCTCTCCCCCGCACGCGGGGAGAGGTCACGGCGAGGCTCGCGGCGAGGTCGCACGCTCGCGCCCGGCGCGCGGCGAGGTCCCGCCGTTGCGCCGGAATCCGGATCGGGGTAAGCCTCGCGACCGGTCCCGCGCGGCCGCCCGATCCCTCCGGCCGCGGCTTTTCCCGCATCCGGAGCGTCCTATGTCCGACTACGATCTTTCCATCCGCGGCGGCACCGTCGTGACGGCGAGCGACACGGTGCGGGCCGATGTCGGCATCCGCGGCGGCCGCATCGTCGCGGTCGCCGAGCGGATCGAGGGCGCGGCGCGCGAGATCGACGCCTCCGGCCTCCTGGTCATGCCGGGCGGCATCGACAGCCACGTCCACCTCGCCCAGCCGACCTTCGGCGGGCCGAAGATGTCGGACGACTTCTTGACCGGCACCCGCGCCGCGATCGCCGGCGGCACCACGACGGTGCTGCCCTTCGCGATGCAGCCGCGCGGCGCCGGCCTGCGCGCCGTCGTCCAGGAGTATCACCAGGAGGCCGACGGCAAGGCCTATTGCGACTACGGCTTCCATCTGATCATCACCAACCCGTCGCCGTCCGTGCTCGGCCAGGAGCTGCCGGCGCTGGTCGGCGACGGCTACACCTCGTTCAAGGTGTTCATGACCTACGACGACATGGTCCTGAACGACCGCGAGCTCCTGGAGGTGTTCGAGTGCGCGCGCGGCTGCCGGGCGCTCGTGATGGTCCACGCCGAAGGCTACGACGCCATCAAGTTCATGACCGAGCGGCTGGAGCGGGCCGGCAAGACGGCGCCCTATTATCACGGCGTGTCGCGGCCCGAGATCGTCGAGCGCGAGGCGGCGCACCGCGCCATCAGCCACGCCGAGCTGACCGACGTGCCGATCATGATCGTCCACGTCTCCGGCCGCGAGGCGATGGAGCAGATCCGCTGGGCCCAGAACCGCGGCATGAAGGTCTACGGCGAGACCTGCCCGCAATACATCGCGCTGACGGCCGACGACATGAAGGGCCTCAACATGGACGAGAGCGGCGGCAAGTATGTCTGCTCGCCGCCACCGCGCGACCATGCGAGCCAGGAGGCGATCTGGCAAGGCCTCACGGCGGGCGTGTTCCAGACCTTCTCGTCCGACCACTGCCCGTTCATGGACGGCGTCGACGGCAAGCGCAGCCCGAAGGCCAAGACCTCGTTCAAGTGGGTGCCGAACGGCATCCCGGGCGTCGAGACCCGCATGGCGGTGCTGTGGGGCTTGGGCGTTGCCCAAGGGCGAATTGGCATGAACGAGTTCGTCGCGTTGACCTCGACCAACCACGCCAAGATGTACGGGCTCTATCCGAAGAAGGGCTCGATCGCGCCCGGCTTCGACGCCGACATCGTGCTGTGGGATCCAGCCCGCAAGGAGACGATCCGCCAGGCGCTGATGCACGGAGCCTGCGACTACACGCCCTACGAGGGCCTCGCCGTGACGGGCTGGCCCGTGATGACGATCCTCAAGGGCAAGCCGGTGTGCGAGGAGGGCAGGATCCTCGGCGCGCCCGGCGACGGCGCCTTCCTCAAGCGCGGCATCTCGCCCTACGCGTCGAAGTGAGCTTGGTCGCGGCTCAGCGCGAGCCGCTGGCCGTAACCCTCTCCCTGAGGGAGAGGGTCGATCGCGAGCAAAGCTCGCGACCGGGGTGAGGGTTTACGGCGCCAGTTGGCTGGCCTCGGCACCCCCTCACCCGGATCTCGCGCATTTGCGCGAGATCCGACCTCTCCCCGCTGGGGAGAGGTGAAGCACGGCAACCTCACCCCAATCCCCCGGCCCTGATCACGAACGCCTCCACCGTGTCGACGCCCTCGCCCGTCTTCATGTTGGTGAAGACGAACGGCCGCTCGCCGCGCATTCGCTTGGCGTCGCGTTCCATGTTGGAGAGCGAGGCGCCGACATGCGGGGCGAGGTCGATCTTGTTGATCACCAGAAGGTCCGAGCGGGTGATGCCCGGCCCGCCCTTGGACGGAATCTTCTCTCCGGCCGCGACGTCGATCACGTAGATCGTCAGATCGGCGAGTTCGGGAGAAAACGTGGCGGCGAGGTTGTCGCCGCCCGATTCGACCAGAACCAGATCGAGATCGGGAAACTTCGCGCGCATCTCGGCGATGGCGGCGAGGTTCATCGAGGCGTCCTCGCGGATCGCCGTGTGCGGGCAGCCGCCGGTCTCGACGCCGGCGATGCGCTCCGGGGCGAGCGCGCCCGAGCGGACCAGATATTCGGCATCCCACTTGGTGTAGATGTCGTTGGTGATCGCCGCGATGTCGAATTTTTCACGCAGCCGCTTGCAGAGCGTGTCCATCAGCGCGGTCTTGCCGGATCCGACCGGCCCGCCGACGCCGACCCGCAGGGGACCGTTTGGACTGGGCTGAATCATGGCGAAACCTCGGATGTTAGTCTGGACGGAATACATGGACTGTGTCTCTCCGCCCTCATTCTGAGGAGCGGACCGCAGGTCGGCGTCTCGAAGGACGAGGGTGGCCCGGGCGGCTCATGGTTCGAGACGCGCTCTTCGAGCGCTCCTCACCATGAGGCCGTGAGAGGTGGTGCGGCTGTTCATTTTTATCACGACCGGAACAGCCGGGTGTACTGGGTCTCGTGCCGCATCGAGGCGATGTCGGCCCGGAACGCGGCGCTGCCGATGTCGTCGAGCGGCGTTTCAACAGCGCGCGCGCAGGTCCCGGCGGCGAGCGGCTCCAGCGCGGCGAGCACGCGCTGGCCGTCGGTCTGGCCGAGCGGCACGAGGCGCACCCCGGCCGAGATCAGGTTCGCCACCAGCGCATGGACGAAGGCGTGCAGGGCGGGCTCGCGGGCGATGCCGTGACCGGCCGTCGCGACCGCCACGGCGATCGGATAGGCGACGTGACCGTCCGGTCCGAGCGGCAGCCGGTCGAGGGCCGCGCAATGCCAGGCCGAGCGGATCGCCGCGACGAAGGCTTTTCCTTGAGTCGTGGTCTCCAGGAAGCGTTCGCGCGAGGGGACCAGCGCCAAGGCCAGCTCGGCCGTCTCGGCGAGCCCCGCCACGTCGTTCGCCACGGTGGCGCGATGCGCATGGGCGAACAGCGCGGCGTCGCAGAACAGGCCGCCATCGCGCAGCATCGCGGCGAGCCAGCGCCGCAGCGTTTCGGCGTCGCGGATGTCGCCCGCCTCGACGGCCCATTCGAGCCCGCTCGAATAGGCGAAGGCGCCGACCGGGAAGGACGGCGACATCCAGGCGAGCAGCCGCCACAGCGCCCCCGCCGACACGGTGCCGGCGGGTTCAGTCATGCCGATGGGGTTGGCCATGACCATGGCGGTGGCCATGATCGTGACCATGCGCATGGTCGTGATCATGATGATGATCATGATCGTGGTGATGATGATCGTGAGCGTGGTCGGCGCCGGTGTGACCATGCCCATGCCCGCCCGGCGCATAGGCGCCCGACTCGGGATCGAACGCCGCGTCGACCGGCGTGAGCGTCGCGCCGAGCCCGCGGAGCATGTCCTCCAGGACGTGGTCGCGGCGGATGCGCAGGCGGTCGCCGACGATCTGCACCTCGGTGTGGCGGTTGCCGATGTGCCAGGCGAGCCGCGCCAGCGCGGCCGGGCTCGCCGCAGCCACCTCGATCAGCGCCTCCGGTCGCGCCGCGACCAGCACGACGCGCCCGTCCTCGAGCAGCAGGCCGTCGCCGTCGAGAAGCCGCGTCGCCTCGGGCAGATCGAGCAGGAAGGCGGTGCCGTTCTCCCCCGTCATCACGAGACGGCGACGATGGCGGTCGCCGGCGTCGAGCAGGACACGGTCGGCGACCGTGTCCGGCGGCACCGTCCCGCGCGGCATTACAGCGGTGGCTCGCAGCATTCCATCCTCACGATCCGCGGCTTCGCGTTCCGCGGCTCTCGTACCACTTTTCATACCAAAGCCGCCGGACAGATCTGCGTTTTCCCCGGATCGCTCGTCGATTAGGCAGCGTGATAGCGTTTCGGGCGACGTCCGCGAGTTTCGTTCGACGCCCCCGCCAGACGTTCCCCTGTTTCTGTGCCACCCATAGCCATCGGGGAATGCGATGAACAGTCTTCTCGACACCACCCGTCTGTCCCGCCGCTCCGTCCTGGCCGGCACCGCGGCCACGGTCTTCGTCGGCTCGCGGGCCCGCGCCGCCGACTACACCTGGCGGCTCGGCCTCAGCCAGCCGGTCGACAGCCCCAACTTCATCCGCCTGAAGGAGATGACCGAGCGGGTCCGCACCGAGACGGGCGGACGGCTCGACATCTCCATGCACGGCGGCGGCGTGCTCGGGTCCGACACCAAGATGCTCGCCATGCTGCAGAGCGGCGAGCTCGAGATGTACAACGCCGGCAACGTGCTCGGGCCGATCGTTCCGGTCACCGAGATGCCCGGCCTGCCGTTCACGTTCAAGAGCCCAGCCGAGGTCTTCAAGGCGCTCGACGGCGATCTCGGCGACTACATCCGGGCGGAGCTCCTGGCCAAGGGCATCCACGCGTTCCGCTGGGGCGGCGACAACGGCTTCCACCATCTCACGACGAGCACCAAGCCGATCCGCACCGTCGAGGATCTCGCCGGCATGACCATGCGCGCGCCGGTGCAGGAGATGACGGTCGACTTCTTCCAGGCGCTCGGCGCCGTGCCGAAGAAGTTCCCGCTCAGCCAGCTCTACCAGGTGCTCAAGGACAAGACCTGCGACGCCCAGACCGACCCGCTGTTCCTGATCGTGCTGATGCGGCTCTACGAGGTGCAGACCTATCTCAGTCTCACCAACCATTGGTGGTCCGGCTTCACCTTCACGGTCAATGCGGCCGCCTGGAACAAGCTGCCGGACGACCTCAAGGCGGTGGTGGATCGGAACGTGAGGATCAGCGCGCTCGCCCAACGCCAGGACGTCGAGAAGGCGACCGCCGAAGCGATCGGGATCCTTCAGGCCAAGGGCATGATCGTCAACCAGTGCGACGTCTCCGGCTTCAAGAGGCCGCTCGGCGCCTTCTATGCCAAGTGGAAAGGCGTCTACGGCAGCAAGGCGTGGTCGCTGCTGGAGGCGCATGTCGGCAAGCTGACCTGAGAACCAGCATTCACACCGCGCCGCTCGCGAGCCCGCGGCGCGGTGTGGGTTCGTTTCGCCCCAGCAGATGCAGGCCGACAGTGCGGAGACTCACGCCCCCTTGTCGCGCTGCCCGGCCAGCAGCGCGGCGAGGTCGACCTTCGGATAGACGATCTTGCTGTAGGAGCCGCGCAGCTCCGGCGCCAGCGTCGCGTCGATGATGGTCTTGGCGATCACGCCGGTGCGGTCGGCGGCCGGATGCAGCTCGTTGCCGAGCGTGCCCGGGATCGTCACCTGGTCGCGCTCCCAGCGCACCCGCGTCGACAGCGCCCAGAACAGCTCGGTCGGGTCGAAGATGTCGACGTCGGTATCGACCACCACCACGGTGTTGATGTTGACGTGGGCGTTGAGCGCCGCGATGCCGACCGTGCGGGCCTCGCCGGGCCGCGGCTCCTCCATGGCGACGACGGCCAGGAATCCCGACGCGAAGGGCGGCAGCCAGGCGTCGCGCACCCGCGGCGAGGCCTGCCGGCACAGACGCTTCAGCTTGGGCTCGCGCGTCACCGCGGTGCCGAGCAGCAGATGCTCGAACGAGGCACCGGCCGTGGTCTGGAAAATCGGGTCGCGGCGATGCGTGATCGCCTTCACGCGCCCGACCGGTTGCGGATGCACGCCGGAGTAATGGCCCGTGTACTCGGCCATCGGGCCTTCCGCCTCGCGCTCGCCGGCGACGATCTCGCATTCGAGCACGATCTCGGCGGTCGCCGGCACCAGCACGTCGCAGGTTCTTGCGCGCACGACGGGGGTCGGCGCACCGCGCAGAGACCCTGCGATCTCGTACTCGTCGCCGTCGTAGCGATAGGCGGCGGCGATCATCAGGGCCGGATCGACACCGATGGCGACGCAGAACGGCAGGTTCTCGCCGCGCTTTTCGGCGGCCTCGAAGAACTCGAGCAGATGCCGCCAGGTGTTGAGATTGACGCCGATGCGGTCGCGGCCCTTCACCTGCAGCCGCACATAGGAGAGGTTGTGGCGGCCGCCGCCCGGCGCGCGGGCGATGACGACGCCGGCGTTGATGTAGGGACCGCCGTCCTTCGGCGCGTGAGTCGGCACCGGGAGCGTGCCGAGATCGACCGCGGTCTCGACCACCTCCTGGCACGGCGCCGACCCGGCGATCTCTTTCGGCGGTATCGGCGCCTGCGTCGCCGCCTCCATCACGTCGCCGAGATCGTCACGGGCGCAGCCGACCGCGAGCGCGATGCGCTCGTGCGATCCGAGCGCGCTGCCGAGCACCGGCACGGACGAGCCGCCCACCCGGTGGAAGTAGGCCGCCTTCCCGTCCTGCTCGCAGGCGCGCAGCACCGCACCGAGTTCGTGCTCCAAATCGACCGGCGCGGTGATGTCGCACAACAGGCCCTTCTGCCGGAGTGCCGCCATGAAGCTGCGGAGATCGTCGATGCGGCCCGTCATCGGTCCTCGAAGCGGCAGGAGCTGCGTTGCAGTGCGGCCGGATCTTAGGCGGGCGGAACCGGCGGCGTCAAACGCCCGCGCGGCGGTGGGTGACACAGACCGAAACAGGAGCATGGCGACCCGCCCGCGGTCCCGCGACTGCTGATTCTGGCCCGCCATTTGCTAAACTCCGGGCGACAGGCGGCGCCGTGGAGAGTGGACCCGTGGCCGCGAGGAGGACGACGTGATGAGACGGTTGGATCGACGTGCGTGGATCGTGGCCGCGCTGAGCGCGACCGTTCTGACCGGCAGCTTCGGCGCCGCCGCGGCGCAGAGCAGCGGCAGCGACGGCAGCCCCGACAAGGTCGTGATCAGATTCACCTGGAAGCTGAAGGGCGAGTACGCGCCGCTCTTCGTCGCCCTCGACAAGGGCTACTACAAGGCCGAAGGCATCGACGTCACGCTCGCCGAGGGGTCCGGCGCCCAGACCGTCCTGAAGGTGGTCGCGACCGGACAGGAGCCGTTCGCCTACGGGCCGGCCGTCAACGCCGTGCAGGCGGTCGGCCAGGATCTGCCGGTGAAGCTCGTCGCGCTCTACCAGGCGTCGACCCCGATGGGCGTCATCTCGTTTCCCGACATGCCGCTGAAGACGCCGAAGGACATGGAGGGCAAGTCGATCGCCATCTCGTCGGGCGAGACCTTCTCGGACATGATCCGGCCGTTCCTCAAGGTCAACGGCGTCGATATCGAGAAGGTCAACCGCGTCCAGATGGACAACTCGGCGCGCGCCTCCCAGTTCATGGCGCGCCGCGTCGACCTGATGTCGGTGTTCCTCACCAACGACCTGCCCAAGATGGAGCACGTCGCGAAGACGAAGTTCAACGTGCTCGAGGTCGCGGATTTCGGTCTCGCGGTGCCGGGCGCGGCCCTGATCGTCAACACGGCCTGGGCCGAGAAGAATCCGGCGCTCGTGACGAAGGTGCTGCGCGCCACCGCCAAGGGCTACGCCGACGCGATGGCCGATCCGGTCGCGGCCGCGCAGATCTTCCAGAAATACCTCACCATCAAGGAGGACCCCGGCGTGCTGGAGCGCCAGGTCCGGGCCACGATGAGGTCGACCAACGCACCGGCCGGCAAGCCGATCGGCTGGCAGGACGACGCCACCTGGATCAAGTGCCTCGACCTGCTGACCGAGACCGGCACCGTGAAGGTGCGCAAGGAGCCGGGCGCCTACTACACGAACGCTTATCTGGAGTGATCAGTCGGTGGTGAGGGCCTGCGCCGGGCGGCTGACAAAGACGCAGTGCGCAAGGACGCCCCCCTCCCGTTCCCTCCCCCACAAGGGGGAGAGAACGCAGGAGCCGCGAGCCTTTTCAAACCTGCTCGGCGCAGCTCGGCTCTGTCGTCTGCCGCGATGTCGCCTCGAACCGCAGCCTGCTCCCTCCCCCCTTGTGGGGGAGGGTTGGGGAGGGGGGTAGGCCCAGCGCACGAGAGTTTCCGTCGCTCCGTGACGTTATCAGACGCGCACTACCGCCTCGTTTTCTCCTCCAGCCCCGACAACTCCTGGATCAGCGCGCCGACGGCCCCCCAGTCGAGGTCGGCACGGCCTGTTTGGACCAGCGCCTTCAGGAGCTGGTGGATGCCGGCGGAGACCGGCGCGTAGACGCCGGTGCGGGTCATCGCCGCGACCGCGATGCGCAGATCCTTCTCCATCAGGCGGGCCCGGAAGCCGGGCGTGAAATCGCGCGCGATCAGCCGCGCCGCATGCCGCTCCAGCACGGTGCTGTTCGCGGCGCCGCCGCGCAGTGCCTCGCGCACGCGGCGCGGATCGACGCCCATGGCGAGCGCCAGCGCCACCGCTTCGCTCGCGCCCAGCATGTTGGCGACGACGCAGATCTGATTGCACGCCTTCGCCACCTGGCCGGCCCCAGTGTCGCCGATGTGGACGATCGTCGTCGCGATCGCCTCCAGGCACGGCCGCACGCGGTCCAGAACATCGGCGGCCCCACCGACCATGCAGGAGAGCGTGCCGTCGGCCGCGCCCTTCTGCCCGCCCGACACCGGACAGTCCAGCATGGCGATGCCGCGCGCCGCGAGCTTTTCCGCGAAGTCGCGGGTCGCGACCGGATCGATGGTCGAGGTGTCGATCACCACCGCGCCGGGTGCCAGCGCGGCGGCGATCCCGCCGGCACCGAACAGCACGGCGGCGACGTCCTCGGTCGCCGGCAGGCAGAGGAACACGACGTCCCGCCCGCGCGCTGCCTCGGCAGCCGACGCGGCGAGCCGCGCCCCGAGGGAGGTCACGGGCGCCGCCTTGGCGGCGGTGCGGCTGAACACGGCGAGATCGAAGCCCTTGCGGGCGAGGTTGGCGGCCATGCCGCCGCCCATCACGCCGAGCCCGACGAAGGCGATCTTGAGTGACTCCATTCTCGTGCTCTCCGCGACGTTGGACAGCGCCGGTCATCCCGGGGCGCGGACCTCGAGGTCCGCGAGCCCGGGATCCATACGCCCGGCGATAGTGGCTCACGATCGACCGGGGCTATGGGCCCCGGGCTCGGCGCTGGCGCGCCGCCCCGGGACGACGCCGTGCGGCGAGTGCGCGCCTGACCTGTCGTGTGCGGCTCACTCCTTGCGCAACGACTGGACCTGGCTCGACGTGTCGGCCATCGCCTTCATGAAGGCGGCCGCGTCGAGATAGCCGAGCTCGACGTTCATCTTCCTGGCGAGCTCGGCCATGCGGTCGCTCTTCATCACCCGGTCGAACGTCTCGCGATGCCAGCGGATGATCGGCTCGGGCGTGCGCGACGAGATCAGCAGGCCCTTCATGTTGTCCATGCTCATCGCGAAGCCGAGCTCGGAGACGCCCTTGACGTCCGGGAGGATGGCGCTGCGATCCGAGAAGGTCGCGAGGATCCAGGCGTTGCCGGCCTCAGCCTGCGCCTTCGCCTCGGCCGGAATGACGAGCGTCATGTCGATGTTGCCGCTGAGCACGTCCTTGAAGGCGTCGGCGCCGCCCCGGTACGGAACATGGTTGAGCTTGATGTCGGCCGCCTTCTCGAACGCCTCGAAGCCGGCATGCAGGATGCCGCCGACGCCGGAGGAGCCATAGGAGATCTTGCCCGGATTGGCCTTCGCCGCCTTCACCAGCGCATCCAGGCTGTCGTAGGGGCCCTTGCGGCTGGTCACCAGCACCATGTGCTCGCGGTTGACGCGGCCGATCGCGGCGAAGTCGGCGAGCTTGTAGTTGAGCTTGGTGTAGTGCGGCAGCGTCGTGCTCTCGCTGCCGCCGCCGAGCAGCAACGTGTAGCCGTCCGGCTCGAGATGGGCGACCACGTCGGCCGCGATGGCGCCGGCGCCGCCGGGCCGGTTGACCACCACGAACTTGACCGGCGAGATCTCGTCGGCCGCCGCCGCATAGAGCCGGGCGATCACGTCGGTGCCGCCGCCGGCCTGGAAGCCGACGAAGATCTGGACGATGCGATTGGGCTGCCACGCCGGCGCGGCCGCCTGGGCCGCGGCCGACGCGACGCCCTGCGCGAGAGCGCCCGGCAGCGCCGCCGTCCCGAGGGTGGCGGCGAGGAAGCGACGTCGGTCGATCATTGTTCTCTCTCCCACGATGACGGTGTTCTGTGTTGTTCGGGGGCTCCGTCCGGCCCGATGAACGGGCCCGCTCAGGGTTCGGCAGCGACCTTTCCGCTGCGCCCGACCGCGGCCGGCGCCGGCCAGGCGACGCCGCGCTCGCGGCCGATCGCGGAGAGCTCCTCGATCAGGGCGGGCGGCAGCACGATGCCTTCGGCGCGTCGCGCCGTGGCGAGCCGGTGCTCGTGCTCCCCGGCGTAGAGGATCTCGGAAAAGCCGTCGGCCCTGGGCTCCGCCTTGAGCAGCGCGATGTAGTCGGCGAGCCGTTCGGTGAACATCGCGAGCGGCAGGAAGCGGCGGACATCGAGGACGAAGAAGAAGTGGCCGACGTTCTGCGGCGCATGCCAGTCGTCGTACATGTTGCGGATGTGCGGGCCGTAGCCGGCCCCGGTGAGCACACCGGAGAGGATGTCGATGCCCATCGACAGGCCCGAGCCCTTCGCCCCGCCGACCGGCAGCACGGCGCCGTCGAGCGCCGCGCTCGCATCGGTGGTCGGGCGGCCGGCCTTGTCGATCGCCCAGCCGAGCGGGATCGTGTCGCCCTTCTTGGCGGCCGAGAGGATCTTTCCGCGCGCGACGTGGCTGGTCGCCATGTCGAGCAGGAACGGCGCGCCCTCGCGGGTCGGGAACGCGATCGCCAGCGGGTTGGTGCCGATGAAGGGACGCAGGCCGCCGGTCGGCGGCATGGTCTGCGATGCGTTCGACATCACGATCGCGGCGTAGCCCATCGCGGTCGCCTGCTCGGCGAAATAGGCGGCGGTGCCGAAGTGATTGGAGGCGCGCACGCCGACGCAGGCGACGCCGTGCCGGCCGGCGCGATCGAGCGCCACCTCGAGCGCCTTCTGGCCCACATAGGCGCCGAAGTTGTTGCCGCCGTCGATCCGCACCGTCGGCCCGTCGTCGCGCTCGACGCGGGGCTCGGCGGCGACGTCGATCATCTTGCCGGCGACGCGCTTCAGATAGATCGGCAGGCGCAGCACGCCGTGCGAATCGACGCCGCGCAGATCGGCGCAGACGAGCGAGTCGGCGACGATCGTCGCGACGCGCGCCGGCACGCCGGCTGCCGCGAAGACGGCGGCGCAGAAGGCGCCGAGGTCCTCGGCCCGGACCGCGCCGCTCACGGCTTGTATCCCCGCGCCGCGAGCGTCGCGTCGACCCAGCTGCGGTCGACGGTCCCGTCGGCGATCGAGGCGAGGATCACCGTCTCGCGCTCCATCTGCGCGCGGCAGAGCGTGGCGATCTCGGCGGCGCCGTCGCGCGGGATCGCGAGCACGCCGTCGGCGTCGCCGATCACGATGTCGCCCGGCCGCACCGGCATGCCGCCGATCGAGACGAGGCCATTGATCTCGCCGGGGCCGTCCTTGTAGGGCCCGCGATGCGTGACGCCGCGCGCGTACACGGCGAAGGGCCGGGTCGCCATGCTGTCGGTGTCGCGCACCGCGCCGTCGATCACGAAGCCGGCGATGCCCTTCTTCGCCGCGAGCGTCGTCATGATCTCGCCGATGATCGCATTGGTGAGGTCGCCGCCGGCGTCGACGACGATCACGTCGCCGGGCTCCGCGAGATCGATCGCCTTGTGGACCATCAGATTGTCGCCCGGCCGGGTGCGCACGGTGAGCGCCGTGCCGAGGAGCGGCGTGCCGTCGTGATACGGCCGCAGCCCGGTGCCGCCCGCGAACAGGCGGGCCATGTTGTCGCTGGCGATCGGGGTCGGGACGCCGCGGAACGCCGCGAGCAGGGCGGGATCGATGGCGGGGGCGCGGGGAGCGATGCTGAAGCCGATGGGCATGGGACCTGTTCCGGACTCGTTGGTGCCCGAACGCTAGGCGGCGCTTGAAGAGACGTCCAATAACTTGCTAGGCTTCGATTGATACGGAATATGTATTTTTTGTCATTCCGGGGCGCCGCGCAGCGGCGAGCCCGGAATCCATACTCCCGGCGGCATTTGATCATGCGAGACAGGGGTTATGGGTTCCGGGCTCCGCCCTTCGGGCGGCCCCGGAACGACGGAGCGAACTGATGGACCTCCTCCGCCTCAAGAGCTTCCTGGTGCTCGCCGAATGCCTGCATTTCGGCCGGGCAGCGGCGCGGCTCGGCATCGCGCAGCCGCATCTCAGCCGGCGCATCCGCGAGCTCGAGGCGGAAATCGGCGTGTCGCTGTTCACCCGCACGCAGCGCCGGGTGGAGCCGACCGCCGCCGGCATCACGCTGCGGCTGCGGGCGACCCGCATCCTCGAGGAGGTGGAGCGGGCCAAGATGGAGGCGCGCCAGATCGGCACCGGCGCGGCCGGGCGGCTGCGCATCGGCTTCATCCACTCCTCGACCTACGGCATGCTGCCGGCGATCATCCGCTCGTTCCGGGCCAAGCGTCCCGCGGTCGTGCTCGATCTCGTCGAGATGACCATGGTGGAGCAGATTCGCGCGCTGCGCTCCGGCGACATCGACATCGGCCTGTTGCGCTCGCTGCCGGACTGCCCCGACATCGCCTTCGAGACCGTGATGCGCGAGCCGTTCCGGCTCGCCGTGCCATCCGACCACGGCTTCGCGCGCCGCAAGGCGGTGGCGATGCGCGATCTCTCCGGCGAGCCGCTGGTGCTGTTCCCCCGCGAGACGAGCCCGCTGTTCCACGCGCGCATCACGGCGGCCTGCGAGCGCGCCGCCGTGACGCCCGTGATCGTCCAGGAGGCGACGCAGATCCACACCGTGATGGGCCTCGTCGCGGCCGGCATCGGGCTCGCGCTGGTGCCGGCCTCGGCGGAGCGGCTGCCCCGCGCCGGCGCCGTGCTGATCGATCTCGTCGATCCGCCGGAGCCCGCCGACGTCAGCGTGGCTTGGCCGAACGGACGCATGCCGCTGCTGGTGCCACCGTTCCTCGCCGCGGCCCTCGAGGCGGCCGAGGGGTTGGCGGAAGGCTCGCCCGGCAAGTCACGACCGAGATCGACGGGCCGAGCGAAGTCGACATCCTCGGTGTCGCCGTGATCAGCGCGGGTCGACGACAACGAGGTCCGAGCAAGAACCGCCCCCCACCC
>NZ_NHSK01000179.1 GCF_016653355.1 Rhodoplanes elegans
CGGCCGTGGAACCCGCTCTACCGCGCCGGCGCCGGCGCGGTAGAGCGGGTTCCACGGCCGCCGCCCCACTCTCCGCTCGTCCCCGCGAAAGCGGGGATCCAGAGTTTCTCTGCCGTGTCGCCGTTTCGCCCCTGAGGCCCCGCCTGCGCGGGGACGAGCGGAATCAGAATCACCCACCCCGGGCAGCAGCCCGGCACCGGGACGGCTTGTCGGGACTCGTCCGGTCTTCTATGCCGTCGCGACGGCGGGCCGCGGCGCGGCCGTCGCGGTTCTTCCGGTACGGGCGCGCGGACACGCGCACACGCCACCGAGCACGCGGACACGAGCACGCCCATGGCCCTCTCCAGCATGACCGGATTTGCCCGCAGCCACGGCACCAGCGGGCCGTACTCCTTCGCCTGGGAGATCAAGTCGGTGAACGCCAAGGGGCTGGACGTGCGGCTGCGTCTGCCGCCCGGCTGGGACGCGGTCGAGCCGCCGGTGCGGGCGCGTGCCGCCGAGGTCCTGTCCCGCGGCACCGTCTATGCCACTCTGACGCTCGACCGCCCCGGCGCCCAGCCGGTGGTGCGGGTCAACGAGGCCGTGCTGACCGCCGTGCTGGCGACCCTCAAGGGGCTGCGCGGCCGTGTCGAGGCGGAGCCGCCGCGGCTCGACGGCATCCTGTCCATCAAGGGCGTCGTCGAGGTCGCCGAAGCCGAGGAGAGCGAGGACGACCGCCGCGCCGCCGAGGCGGCGCTGGTCGCCGGCTTCGCGCAGGCGCTCGACGGGCTCGCCACGATGCGCCGGCACGAGGGCGCGGCGCTCGGCCGCCTGCTCGGCCAGCGACTCGACGAGATCTCGGCCCTGGTGGCGCGCGCCGAGGCGGCGCCCGGTCGCAAGGCCGAGGCGATCCGCCAGCGCCTCGCCGACCAGGTCGCGGCGCTCATGGAGACCAGCGAGCGGTTCGACGCGGACCGCCTGCACCAGGAGGCGATCCTGATCGCCTCCAAGGCCGACGTGCGCGAGGAGCTCGACCGTCTGGTGGCGCACGTCAAGCAGGCCGAGAGCATGATCGCCAAGGGCGGCGCGGTCGGCCGCCGTCTCGATTTCCTGTCGCAGGAGCTGAACCGCGAGGCCAACACGGTGTGCTCGAAGTCGAACGACCTCGAGCTCACCAATATCGGCCTCGAGCTGAAGAGCGTGGTCGAGCAGTTCCGCGAGCAGGTGCAGAACCTGGAGTAGGGCGATGCCGGCCGAGGACACCAGCACCAGTGCGGCGAGCACGACAGCGGCGAGCGCATCGGGCACGACCGGGGCGATCGCGCGGCGCGGCATCATGCTGGTCGTGTCGTCGCCGTCGGGCGCCGGCAAGACGACGCTGACCCGCACCCTGATCGACGAGGAGGAGCACATCACCCTGTCGGTCTCGGTGACGACGCGTCCGCGGCGGCCGAGCGAGATCGACGGCGTGCACTACCGTTTCATCTCGAAGCGGCAGTTCGACGTGATGCGCGACAGCGGCGATCTGCTCGAATGGGCCGAGGTGCACGGCAACTGCTACGGCACGCCGCGCGAGCCGGTCGAGGCGGCGCTCGCGGCCGGCCGCGACGTGCTGTTCGACATCGACTGGCAGGGCACCCGCCAGCTCTACGAGGCGATGCGCGACGACGTCGTCAGCGTGTTCGTGCTGCCGCCGTCGGCGGCCGAGCTGAAGGCGCGGTTGGAGCGCCGCGCCGAGGACTCGCACGACATCATCGTCAAGCGCCTGAAGAACGCGGCCGAAGAGATCGCCCACTGGCCGGAATACGACTACGTGCTGGTCAACCGCGATCTCGACAAGAGCTTCAAGCGGCTGCAGTCGATCCTCACGGCCGAACGCCTCAAGCGCGTCCACGGCGCCGACATGGAGCGCTTCGTCGACGGGCTCTTGGACGGCTTGAAGGACATCACGGCGTAGCCGCCGGACGGCCGGACGACATGCGCGCCCAGTCACTCGCCGGCGTAGCGGCCCTGCTTAAAATAGGCTTGCGGCACGCAGCCCCTGACCTTTGCCACCACGGATTCGGCGCGCTCCCGGGACGCGTACGGGTTCTCCGCCACGACGACCGTGTAGCCGGCCACGAATCCCGAGAACTTGCTCGAGAAGTCCCAGAACACCTTGACGCCGCAGCGCCGCCCGGCCGCTTCGAGCCGGCGGGCCTCGGCCAGCGTCGCATCGGTGAAGCTGTTGTCCGGCGACCTGATCGCGCCGAGCACCACCCACCAGCCGCTGTCGGCGCCGGTCGCCGGCATCGTGACGAAAGCACCGAGAAGGAGTGCCACGGGGAGCGCGGTGACGAGCTTCGAGATCGACATGGTCGCAATCCACGTGAGCTGGAGCAATCGATCGCGACGGTAATGAAGACCTCCGCTCCGGAGGTTGATGCGCATCAAGCCGGATCCGGCCGTCGCGGCAGGCGCTCATGCGCCGATCCCCGCCGCAACGGCTGGTTCGCCCGGTTCGCGGCGTTCGACGTGCCGGCGTCGAGCCGGACGACGCGGGAGCGGCTCGGCTGCCAGCCGACCGGTCCCGGCCTCGTCGACGATCTTCGACAGCCCGGCCTATTTCGGGCGCTGACTCACGGCCCGATCCGGGCGTGCGGCACCGTCTCGTCCGGGCCGGCGATCTCGACCGTGACGTGGGAGGGGCCGGTCTCGCGACCGTCGGCGAGATGCCAGGCGACCGACCAGCGGACATCGTAGCCCGGACAGCCGTCGCGGCCGGTGAGGATGTCGACCATCGTGGTGCCCGGCTTGTGGCAGCGGTGGCCGAACACGGGTGTCGGGTCGACGTAGAACTTGTACCAGCCGGCCGTGCGGGCGACGAACACGATGCTGCCGCTGCGCTCGCCCGCCACATAGGCGGTCGCCCGGACGCTCGACCAGAACGGCTGCATGATCACCAGCCACAGCGAGCCGATCTTGGCGTCGACCTTGTACTCGGCCCGCACGGCACGCCCGGCCGGCAGGTACACGGGAATCGGGGTGAAGTCCGAGCCGAGCCCGCTGCTCTCGACGAAGACGCCACGGCTGACGGCATTGCCGCTCTCGTAGCCGACCAGCGTCACGGCGCCGGTGGCGAGGCCGACCACGTAGAAGCTCAGGCCGCCGGCCACGGCGGCACCGAGCAGCAGGCTGTACAGGGGCACGCGCGCCTCCTGCGGCGTCGTTTCGCTGCAGGGTAGTGGCGGGCGGCTTGCCGGCCGGTTCACGCGCCGGCGGCGGGGTGGGCGGTCGGCGGCCGGAACGTCGGGTGGTGGTTAAGGCGGGCTTTCGGCGAGCGCCGAAGCGTCCGCCGCGGCGTGCAGCGATGCGTCGAGCGCCCGGGCGAGCGCCACGAAGCCGTCGACCGGGACGGTCTCGGCCCGCGCGGTCGGATCGAGCCCGGCGGCGGCGATCAGCGGCAGCGGGTCGGGCGCCAGCGCCTTGAGCGCCTGCCGCAGCATTTTTCGTCGTTGCCCGAAGGCGGCGGCCGTCACCCGCTCGAGCGCCGCGAGCCGGCAGGGCAGGGGCGCGGGGCGCGGCACGAGCTGCACCACGGTCGAGGTCACCTTGGGCGGCGGCACGAAGGCGGACGGGGCGATGTCGAACAGCATCTTCGTCTCGCACCGCCACTGCGCCAGCACGGCGAGCCGGCCGTAGCTCTTGCCGCCGACCGGGGCGACGATGCGCTCGGCGACCTCGCGCTGGAACATCAGCACCAGCCGGTCGAACCACGGCGGCCACGGCTCGGCCGACAGCCAGCCGATCAGCAGCACGGTCGCGATGTTGTAGGGCAGGTTGGCGACGATGCGGACGGGGCCGCCGCCCGCTTCGGCGCCGGCGACGAGCGTCGCCGGGTTGATCGCGAGCGCGTCGCCCTCGATCACCGCGAGGCGGCCCGGGTAACGCGCCGAGACTTCGGCGAGCGCCGCGACGGCGCGCGCGTCGCGCTCGATCGCCACCACCCGGCCGGCGCCCTCGGCGAGCAGCGCTCGGGTCAGGCCGCCCGGGCCGGGACCGATCTCGACCACGGTGACGCCGGCGAGCGGGCCGGCCGCCCGCGCGATCCGTCCGGTCAGGTTGAGGTCGAGCAGGAAATTCTGGCCCAGCGACTTCCTGGCGGAGAGGTCGTGGCGGCGGATGACGTCGCGCAGCGGCGGCAGGTCGTCGATGGCGCTCATCCGAAGGTGCTCATGCGACCGCGGTCTCGCCCGCGGGCGCGTGCCCGGCGAGCCGGGCGGCGAGCCGCAGCGCGGCGATCAGGCTCGACGGATCGGCCGTGCCGGTGCCGGCGATGTCGAAGGCGGTGCCGTGGTCCGGCGAGGTCCGCACGAAGGGCAGGCCGAGCGTCACGTTGACGGCGTCGTGGAAGGCCAGCGTCTTGATCGGGATCAGCGCCTGGTCGTGATACATGCACAGCGCCGCGTCGTAGTTTTTACGCGCCGCCTCGTGGAACAGGGTGTCGGCCGGCAGCGGTCCGGTCGCCGCGATCCCCGCCGCCACCAGGGCCGCCACGGCCGGCGCCACGACATCGCGATCGGCCGTGCCGATGGTGCCGCCCTCGCCGGCATGCGGGTCGAGACCGGCGACGGCGAGGCGCGGCCGTGCGATCCCGAACCGCGCGACGAGGTCGCGGGCGACGATGCGGCCGGTCGCGACGATCAGGTCGCGGGTCACGAGCTCGGGCACGCGCGCCAGCGGCACATGGATGGTGACCGGCACCACGGCGAGGGTCGGCGACCACAGCATCATCACGGGCCGCGGCGGCGCGTCGTCCGACGCCCTCCCGGCGTGCCGGCCGGCGAGCTCGGCGAGGTACTCGGTGTGCCCCGGCTGGCGGAAGCCGGCCGCGTAGAGCACGTGCTTGGCGATCGGATTGGTGACGACGGCCGAGGCCTCGCCGGCCGTGACGGCGGCGACGGCGCGATCGATGGCGGCGATGGCGGCCGGTGCGCTGCTCGCGTCGGGCCTGCCGGGCGACGCGCCGACGGGCAGGCCGAGGTCGACGACGGGGAGGGCGCGGGGAAACACCGCGGCGGCCTCGCGCAGCCCGACCGTCTCGATCGGCACGGCGAGCCCGAGCGCTTTCGCGCGCGTCCTCATCAGGTCGGGCGACGCCAGTAAGGCGAAGGCGGGCAGGGCCGCGGCGGCGCGGCGCTGCCAGGCGAGAAGCGTGATGTCGGGCCCGATCCCGGCCGGCTCGCCGAGCGTGAGGGCGAGCGGCGGACCGGCGCGGGTCATTTCCGCTCGATCATGGCGCTGCGGCGCAGCTCGGCGAGGTACTTCTTGGACTTGGCCTGGAACGTGTCGGCGAACATCTGCTGCCGGACCTCCTTGAGGAACGGCGCGTCGACCTTGGTGTCGCGCTTGATGCAGACCGCGAACATCTCGATGCCGTTCGGCGTGGTCTCCGGATTGGTCAGCCGGCCGACGCCCGTCTTGTCGAGGATCTCGCGCAGCGCCGGCGGCAGGTCGGTCGAGGTCTTGACGATCTGTTCGCGCACCGCGACGTCGCGCAGATGGCGGGCGAAGGGCAGGCCGGTGTCGCAATTCTCGAAGCGTGCCCGCAGCGCCTCGGCGTCGCGCCGGCGCGTCTCGGCGGAGCTGCCCTTCGGCACCACGAACAGGATCGGCCGCAGCACGTATTCGGTGGCCGCGATCTTGTCGGAGAGCGGCGCGTCGCCCTTGTTCTTGGCCTCGGCGGCGGCGAGCACGTCGCGGTCGCGGAACTGGAAGCTCGACTGGAACTTGCCGCGGACGATCTGCTGCCAGGTGATGTCGGCGCGGATGCGCGACTTCAAGGTTCCGGGCTGGATGCCGTTCTGAGCCAAGGTGGCGGTGAGCTGCTCGGGCGACAGCCGCATCCGCTGCGCCATGTCGGCGTAGGAGGAATCGACGTCGGAATCGCTGATGTTCATGGTGAAGCGGCGGGCGGCGTCGATCTTGATCCGCTCGTCGATCAGCTCCTCGATCACCTCCTCGCGGGTCGACGCCTTGCGGGTGACCAGCATGGAGAACTTCTGGCGCTGCTCGATGTCGAACGAGGTGATCGGCGACCCGTTGACCATCACGATGACGTTCTGGGCGGCGGCGGGCACGACCGAACCGATCGACAGCACGATCGCGGCGGCGCCGAACAGGGCACCGAGAGCGGAGTTCCGTCGCACACGAACCATGGCACCGTCCATCCGAATCCGTTTCATCTCCCGTCCGTCCTCGCGCCGGCCGGTTCACCGCCGGCCGGTTACCCCCGCCGTTCCGGTTACCGCCGGGCCGATCCCGGAGTGGCCGGGCGGGGCGGTCCGCGACGGGGTCCGGTCGGCGACAGGGGCCGATCGGCGGCGGGAAGCCGGTCGTCAGGGCCGGCCGCGCCAGCGGGACGGCCCGGCCGAAGCGACGTCGCGACCCGCGCCGGCGACGGACCGTCGAGCCATAGGAAGCGAAATGGGCAAAATTATTGTGTGCCGATCGTGGAGGCCGAGGACGAGCTCGACGTCGAGCCGATCGTGCGGAGCCCGACCTGCAGCATGACCGTGTGGTTGGAGGTGACGTTGCCGCTGTACTGATAATCGGTGATGTAGTTCAGCCCGATCAGGAAGCAGTCGTCCATGTAGCCGAGGCCGACGCGCGTCTGGCTGAGCTTGTTGTGCTCGATGTCGTAGCGGGCGGCGCCGTTGATCAGCCAGTTGGCGTCGATCTTGTAGGAGCCGCTGCCGAGCACGCCCTCGCGCCGCTCCAGGAAGCCGAGTTCGGGCTGCGCCGCGTAGTTGCCGTACATCAGCGACACGTTCCAGCGGTCGACCGACATCGTGCCTTCGATCTCCAGGCGCTGCAGCGTGAAGTCGGCCTGGTCGAAGCGGTAGCGCGAGATCAGGCTGAAGATCCGGTTCGGCGTATAGGCGAAGCGGGCGACGTAGTCGGAGGCGCGCTTGTCCAGGCCCGAGTCGAGGCCCGTGTTGGCGGTGTCGCCGACCGCGAAGGAGTTCGTCCCGAACAGGCTGTAGGACTGGCCGAACAGCACGTTGACGGCGCCGGCCTGGTTCACCTGGGCGGTGTATTGCAGGCCGTAATTGGCGCGGCCGCCGCCCTCGACGCGGTCCCAACCGGAGAACTTGTCGACCCGGAACAGGTTCGAGTCGTCGAACACCAGGCTCTGGGCGTCCTCGTTCGGCAGCTTGCCGATGCGCGTCTCGTTCGGGCGCGCGATCACCTGGGCGATCGGCTCGAGCGTCTGGGTGCCCCACGAATGCACCGAGATGAGCGGCAGCCGGTATTCGAGGCCGACCGTCGGCATCACCCGCAGGTCGGACGAGTCGCCGGTCTGGATGAAGTTGCTGACGCTCGGATCGGAGTTGATGTGCATCTGGGCCGCGTCGGCCCGCACCGAGGCGAACGGGATGAACACGTTGCCGAAGGTGTCGACGTAGCGGGACCGCCAGTCGATCTCGCTCGAGAAGCGCGAATAGGTGCCCGGGATGCCGCGCAGCAGGCAGTCCTTGGCGGTCTTGGCGGTGTCGGCCGAGGTCGAGCAGGTGTTGTTGTTGTAGGCGGTCTGGCTGATCGCGTTGTACTCGGCGGTCTGGCGCGACAGGCTCGTCAGGTTGGCCCGCGCGCTCAGCTCGCCGCCGAACACCATCTGGCTCAGGACCGTGTTGTAGTCCATCACCGGATGCACGATCGGCAGCGTGTTCTGCACGTCCTGCTCGGAGAAGCCGTAGAAGTGCAGGGCGCGGATGTCGAAATAGCTGCGCTCGCCGCGGCCGGTGAGGAACAGCTGCGACACGCCCTCGGTCAGGTTGCTGAAGAACTCGCTGCCGATGCGGCTCTGGAGCGAGCGGATCTTGTAGTCGCTGAAGTAGGTCGCGTCGCTGACCAGGATGCCGTCGAAGCCCCAGGTCCAGCGCGGCGACAGGTTGAAGCGGCCGGTCGTCTCGACGCTGCCGCGGAAGTCGCGGAAGCCGGGCGTCGTCGTGCCGTTGTCGCGGATGAAGTAGTCCTTGTCGGCCTGAACGATGCCAGAGGCGCGGATCGAGTAGTAGCCGTCCTCGAGGCGGTGGCGCCACTCGCCCTGCATCAGGAGGCCCTGCTTGGTCATCACCCGGGGCGAGACCGTCAGGTCGTAGTTCGGCGCGAGCGCGAAGTAGTAGGGCGTCTCCAGCCCGTAGCCGTAGACCGTGCTGGTCGTGGCGAGCGGCATCAGGAAGCCGCTCTTGCGCTTCACGGTCGGATCGGGTGCCGAGAAGTACGGCATGTAGGCGAGCGGGACGCCGAAGAACTCGATCTTCGCGTCCTCGAAGTAGACCATCTTCTCGGCTTGATTGTGGATGATCCGCGCCGCCTTCACCTGCCACAGCGGCGGCTTCTTCGGATTGTCCCTGCACGGCTCGCAGGCCGTGTAGACGCCGCTCTCGAAGATCGTGTAGTTGCCGGCCGAGCGCTGCCCGCGCGCCGCCGCGAAGCGGGTCTGGTCGGGCGTCTCGATGCGCAGCGAATCGATGAAGCCGTCGCGATAGTCGTCGGTCAGGTCGAGCAGGGTGCCGTAGGTGATCTTGCCGTCCGGCTCGGTCAGCCGGACGTTGCCCTCGGCCTGCAGATGCTTGGTCTTCTGGTCGTAGACGACGCGGTCGGCCTCGATCGAGGCGCCCTTGTAGTAGATCTGGACGTTGCCGGCCGCGACCACGCGCTCGTTCGTGTAGTCGTACTGGATCTCGCCCGCCTGGACGAGCATCTGCGGGTCGGCATTGGGACCGGGCTTCGGCGCCGTCGGGCGGACCTGGCTGCGGAAGTCGAGCGTCGCCTGCGCGGAGGCTGGCGTGACGTCGAGCGTCAGACCGGCGGCCAGCACGACGAGCGCCGACGCCGCAGCGAGCTGCCGCGCGCGCCGCCGGGCGGCGATCGACGAGGAGGCGGTCGTGGTCGGACGCACGGCCGGCATCAACCGTCCTCCAGGTACAAGAGAGGCACGAGGCCGGTGAGGACGCCGATGAAGACGGGCAGCCACGCGGCCGCCGCCGGATGCATCAGCTCGGCCTTGCTCAGGTCCTCGGTCACCTTGGAGAGGACGTAGAGCAGGAAACCCGCGACGATGCCGCTCAGCACCATCTTCTGGACGCCGCCGAAGCGGAAGAAGCGCAGCGAAAAGGCGGCCGCCACCAGCACCATGGCGGCGAGCAGGGCCGGGCGCGAGATCAGCTTCTGGTACTGCAGGCGATAGCCGGCCGCGGCGAGGCCGGCATGGTCGGCCATCTCGATGAAGAAGGGCAGGTCCCAGAACGACACCGTCTCGGGCGTCGCGAAGGTCTCGCGTACCTGGGCGAGGGTGAGGTTGGTCTTCAGCTGGTGGTCGGCGAGCTTCTCGGGCGGAGCGTCGACCGGATAGCGCCGCGCCTCGACGAGCCGCCAGTAGCCCTCCTCGAGAACCGCGGCCTTCGCCTCGATCCGCTCCACGAACCGGCCGGCGAGGTCGTACATGAAGACGGTGACGCCACCGAGCCGCACGCCCTGGTCGGTGCTCGACGCGGCGTTGATGATCGACTGGCCGTCGACGCTGCGCTGGCGCACCCAGAAGCCGGTGCCGGTCGCCTGCAGGCCGGACTGGGCGGCGTTGTTGAAGGCCCGGTCCTCGAGCCGCTTGGACTGCTCCTGCAGGGTCGCGGCGATCGGGTTGTAAACCGCCGTCGCGATCACCCCGACGAGCAGCGCGGCGATCACGGCCGGGGCGACGAACTGCCAAGCCGACATGCCGGCGGAGCGCGCCACGACCAGCTCGAGCCGGCGCGACAGGTTGAGGTAGCACAGCATGGCGCCCACCAGCACGGCGAACGGCATGATGCGTTCCATGATCTGCGGCACGCGCGTCACCGAGATGCCGGCGGCGAGCAGGGCGGAGGCGTTGGCCTCGCCGGCGCTGCGCCGCATCAGCTCGATGTAGTCGACCAGGAGGACGAGCCCGAACACACCGACGAACACGGTGAGAGAGGCGCCGAGGAAGCGCCGGCCGAAATAGCGCGAGAGGCGACCCGCCACCATTCGCTACGCTCTCACTGTCCGGTCGACGGGCACGACGGCCCGCCGGGCTGACCAAATCCGATACGGTGCGGGTGCAGGGCGGCAGAGCGGTGCGCGCAGCCGACCGTCGATGCTCCCCAGCAGCATCCGCGCGGCCATGATCCGCTGCGACCGGTCGACGTCACCATTCCCCCCACGTCCCCGGCTCCCCCGAGCCGTCACGCCTGCGACCGTCCGCCCTCCGGCGGTCGACCGCGAGGTCCCAGGATACACGACATTGGCGGGCCGATCTGTCGACAAAAAGGCCGTCCTCCTGCCTGCACCCTGGACAGCTCCTCGGGGTGGTTAACCAAGAATGACCGAGGGAGCCCCTCCAATGCTATGCCAAGCTTTCGGTCACGGGTCACTACCGTCACGGGGGAATTGCCGGAACCGTGGCGTCCATGCCACAGAAGCGGGGCCGCTCGATCAAGAGGATAGCTGGAATGTCTGAGGGATTTCGGATCAGGTTCGGGACGTTCGCGCCGCCGGCCAAGGGCGTACTGGTCGTGTTCTGCGACGACGGGCTTCGGATGGGTCCGCAGACCCGGGCGATTCTCGGCAAGACGGCGGCCGTGGTGACCCGGGCGGCCGCGGTGGACAACTTCAAGGGCAAGCTCGGCGCCGCCCTCGACATCGTCGCCCCGGCGGACCTCGCCGTCGACCGGCTGGTGGTGGTCGGGCTCGGCAAGCCCAAGGACTGGACCCCGAACGATCCGGTCAAGCTCGGCGGCGCCGTCTTCGGCAAGGTCGGATCGGCCGCCGAGGTGACCATGCTGGCCGAACTCGCGACCGGCGCCATGGACGCCGAGACGGCGGCGGATCTCGCGCTGGGTGCGCGGCTGCGCGCCTACACGTTCGATCGCTACAAGACCAAGAAGAAGGACGACGACGCGCCCAGGAAGGCCGTCACCCTAACGGTCGCGGTCAAGGACCCGGCCGCGGCGCGCCGATTCGGGGCCGAGCGCGAGGCGGTGGCGGACGGCGTGGTGCTCGCCCGCGACCTCGTGAACGAGCCGCCCAACGTGCTGTTTCCGGTCGCCTTCGCGGAGCGCGCCGCGGAGCTGCGCAAGCTCCGGGTGGGGATCGAGATCCTCGATGTCCGGGCGATGAAGCGGCTCGGCATGAACGCGCTCCTCGCCGTCGGGCAGGGCTCGGCGCACGAGAGCCGGGTGGTGATCATGCGCTGGAACGGCGGCAAGCCGACCGACAAGCCGATCGCCTTCGTCGGCAAGGGCGTGTGCTTCGACACCGGCGGCATCTCGATCAAGCCGGCGGCCGGCATGGAGGACATGAAGGGCGACATGGCGGGGGCCGCCTGCGTGGTCGGTTTGATGCACGCGCTCGCCGCCCGCAAGGCCAAGATCAACGCGATCGGCGCCATCGGGCTCGTGGAAAACATGCCGGACGGCGCCGCCCAGCGGCCCGGCGACATCGTCACCACCATGTCGGGCCAGACCGTCGAGATCATCAACACCGACGCCGAGGGCCGGCTGGTGCTCGCCGACGTGCTCCACCACGTCGTCACCAAGTACAAGCCGCGGGCCATGGTGGATCTGGCGACGCTGACCGGCGCCATCATGGTGGCGCTCGGCCAGGAGCATGCCGGGCTCTTCGCCAACGACGACAAGCTCGCGGAAAACCTGACGAAAGCGGGGCTCGCCACGGCCGAGCGGGTGTGGCGCATGCCGCTCGCGCCCGAATACGACAAGCTGATCGATTCGAAGTTCGCCGACATGAAGAACACGGGCGGCCGCTACGGTGGCTCTGTGACGGCGGCGCAGTTCCTGCAGCGTTACGTGGGCAAGACCCCGTGGGCGCATCTCGACATCGCCGGCACGGCGCTCGGCTCGCCGCAGACCGAGATCAACAAGAGCTGGAGCTCCGGCTGGGGCGTCCGCCTGCTCGACCGTCTGGTGGCGGATTTCTACGAGCCGTGAGGCTGTGACTCGTGCGGCGGGGCCTCCGGCTCCGCCGCGAACGGGTCGAGCACCCGCGCGCCGAGATCCCCGACATCGGCTATGTTGCGGGTCACCAGCGTGAGGTCGTGCACCAGCGCGGTCGCCGCCATCAGCCCGTCGACCACCGGGATCGACCGGATCGCCGCCATTCGGCCCCAGGCGTCCGCCACGGCCCGATAGATCGGGAGAATTCGGGTCCCGAAGCCCGCGAGCACCGACGCCAGCCAAGCCTCGAACACCTCCGCCCGGGCCGGATCGGACCGCCGGGCCTTCTCGATGCCGCGGCGGATCTCGCCGACCACCAGCACGCTGAGATGCAGGTCCGCCCCGTCGACCGAGGCATACCAGCGGGCGACGGCGGGATGGCAGCGCGCGCCTTTGCGCAGCTCGGAGATGACGTTGGTGTCGATCAGCAGGCTCACAGCTCGACATCCCGGCCGTGGTCCTCGTCCCGCGTCAGGTCGAGATCGATCGGCGCGGACGCCAACAGGGCCTTCAGGGCATTGTTCTGGCGGTCACCGAATTCCTGATTCAACAAGGACCTGGCAGCGTTTTCTCGACTCGGGTCCGAGAGTGCCCGGGCGATGTTGCGCAGGAGCGCAGCGTCCTCCTGGCGGACCTGGAGCTCGAGGCGGACGACGCCCTTACGGCTTTGACGCTGCCGATAGGCCGTGAGGGCCTTGGTGTGGGGCGACGGCATGGTACGGCCTCGGCGCGAGTTGAGATTGAAGTTTCCGGATTATATCCGGAAATAGACCGTGCTTGCAAACTGCCGGCGCCGCGGTCTTTCATCCCGCGCATGACCGAGCTCCTCTTCTACCATCTGCAGCGCCGGCCGCCTGAGTCGGTGCTGCCGTCGCTCCTGGAGAAGTCGCTGGAGCGCGGCTGGCGGGTGGTCGTGCAGGTCTCCTCGGACGAGCGGGTCGAGGCGCTCGACTCGCATCTGTGGACCTACCGGGACGATTCCTTCCTGCCGCACGGCACCGACCGCGACGGGCTTGCGGCCGAGCATCCGGTGCTGATCACCGTGCGGGACCACAACCCGAACCGTGCCAATGTCCGGTTCCTGGTCGAGCGCGCCGCGATGCCGGCCGACGCCGCCACCTACGACCGTATCGTGGTCATGTTCGACGGCGAGGACGAGGAGGCGCTGGCCGAGGCGCGCGTCACCTGGCGCGAGAAGAAGGCCGAGGGGTTCGAGGTGACCTATTGGCAATGCGACGAGCGCGGCCGCTGGCAGAAGCGCGGCTGAGCCGGTACCGACATCCTCCCGGAGCCGCCGGCGCGGCCGGCCGCGCCGCACCCGGCCGTGGCCCAGGCCATTCTCGCGCCATCTTCGGACGCGAGAAACGGCTTGAAACCTTGCGGTTTCCAGTCGAAACACGAGGCGGCCACCGGGCCGTGCCCGGACCGGTGGCGATCCGATGCGCCGCCGTGATCGGCGTCTGGGGACAGGTCGAGGGACAGTTCGGGGAGGGGGCCCCCATGCGTCAGGCAGCTTTGGTTCAGGCACGGTCCAGCTCGGTCACGAGCATGTCCTCCGACCCGGCGCCACGCCGGCGGAGCGGTCGTGCGGTCGCGGTCGTGCTGGCGGCCGCGGTCGCCGCGGCGCTCGCGGGGTGCTCGAGCATGCCCGACGTGGCGGACGTGAAGCTCCTCCCGTCGGCCAGCAATCTCGTGCCGACCCCGGCCGGCGAGTTCGCCAAGACGGCCGTGAACACCAACCGTCCAGTCTCGCCCGCCGACCTGGTCGACGCCCAGGGGATGTGCGCCGCAGCGGTCGCGGCGAGCGGCGAGCCGGGCGCGACCGCCATGCGCGGCGTCGGCCTCGACATGACCGAATGCGAGGTCGTCCAGGTGATCGGGCCGCCGGGCTCGACCCAGATCGGCGCCAACCAGCGCGGCGAGCGCACCGTGGTGATGACCTATGCCACGACGGAGCGGTCCGGCATCTACCACTTCACCAACGGCCGCCTGACCACGATCGAGCGGGGGCCGGAGCCGCCCGCGCCCGAGAAGCCGGCGCGCGGCAAGCCGGCCCGGCGAACGTCGAGCTGACCGCCGGCCCGCCGCGGCCATCCGAATTCGACACGGCTCCAGCGCGGCCGGCTTCGGCGCCGTCCGCCGCGCGGACGGGCAGGCGGCATCGCGCCGCATGCGCACGTCGGCGGTCCCTTCGAGCCGGGCGGCGTTGTCGGAGCGCCGGAGCCGTCCTGCTCTGTCGTGTCGATGCCCGCGCGTCCTGCTTCCGTGCGTCCTGCCCTCTCGCTCGCGTCCGTGCCCTCTCGCCTCCGGACCGGAGACGCTCATGACCCGACCGCTGCCGCGTTTGCCCGCCCATCGTCCCCGGCGCGCCGACCTTGCGATCGCCGCCGTCGTCCTGGCCGCCCTGGTGGTCGGCGGCGGCGGCGCTCCGACTCCCGCCCAGGAGGCGGCGCGGCCGGACGGGCGGGTCGGCGTCCGGGA
>NZ_NHSK01000180.1 GCF_016653355.1 Rhodoplanes elegans
CGGCAGGCCCGTCGAGGCCCGGCCGCGGCGCGACGGTGGCGGCGCGGCCGTGACCGCGACGGGCCCGGAGCGCGCCGCGATGGCCTCGCGGGAGCCGCGCGGGATCGGCGAGCAGGCGGCAATTCGAGGCCCGAGGCACGCAGCCCGACCGCGCCGCCGAGAACCTTGACGCCCCGCGCAAAGCGCGAAACAAGAGCCGGCCCATCGCGGCATCGGACGGGTGGCCGAGTGGTTGAAGGCAGCGGTCTTGAAAACCGCCAGAGGCGCAAGTCTCTCGTGGGTTCGAATCCCACCCCGTCCGCCATCTTGCCGACAGCCCCCTGCCAGAAACGACCGGCCGCAGAGTTCCGCCGCACGTCCGGCGGCGCACTTGACTTTGTAGGACGCATGACCTAGTTCTTAGGGCAATTGTCCTACGCGGCGGCGAAGATCTCGCCTTCTCCGTCGTGATCGTGGGGTCCGGTAATCGGCGCGCGGAAAACCCGTGAGCAGATCGTGATTGTCGCCGACCGGCTCTTCTACGAGCATGGTTTCGAAGCGACATCCTTCGCCGACATCGCCGGGGAGGTCGGCCTCTCGCGCGGCAACTTCTATTATCACTTCAAGACCAAGGACGAGATTCTCGACGCCGTGATCGCGCAGCGCCTGGCGCACACCCGCGCGATGCTGGAAGCGTGGGAGCAGGCGTCGACCTCGCCGCGCGATCGGATTCGCAGCTTCGTTCAGATCCTGATCACGAACCGGACGAAGATCGTCGCCCATGGTTGTCCGGTCGGCACGCTGTGCAACGAGCTGGCCAAGCTCGAGCACGCCGCCAAGGACGATGCGGTTCGTCTGTTCACGCTGTTGCGCGCATGGCTCTCCCGGCAGTTCGTCGCGCTCGGGCGCGAGGCGGATGCCGATGCGCTGGCGCTTCACCTCCTGATGCGCAGCCAGGGCGTCGCGGCGCTGGCCACCGCCTTCGGCGACGACGCGTTCGTCCGCCGCGAGGTCGCCGACATGGAGGCGTGGCTGCACGCCCAGTGCCCGGCCGACCGGCCCCCCGAGACCTGCCGACCAGCCTGAGGGAGGCGCCGTGTTCATCATCACGCTTCGCTTCGCCGACACCCGTGCTCCGCAATTCATGGAGGGGCACAACGCCTGGATCAGGCGCGGCTTCGACGACGGCGTCTTCCTGCTGGTTGGAAGCCTGCAACCGAATGCAGGCGGTGCGATCCTGGCGCACAATGCATCGTCCGACGAGATCGAGGCGCGGGTTCGGGACGACCCCTTCGTGGCCGAAGGCGTGGTCAGCGCCGAGATCGTCGCCGTCACGCCGGGCCGGACCGACAGCCGGCTCGCCTTCCTGAACGCCTGAGCCACGGACCCGACCGGTCCAACCCGGCCCGCAGGTAACCACGCCGCGAAAATCGCCGAAAGCGTCAGGTCGTCGACCGAGTTCGACTCGACTTCCGCGGGCTGTTGGGGAAGACTGCGCGCCGACGGCCGGCGAGGCCTGTGCGCGTCTCGCGCGCATCCCTCGGAGCAAAAAAAGAGGCCGCGCGGCGTAAACGTCGGCGGCCCGAAGTCTAGGGAGGAAACGCCCAAGGAGGGCACCGCCGGCCGTCAGCCAGCGGCGTGTCTGGAATACGTTGCTGCGACGCGCTGCACATCCGGCAAGTCCCGTAGTTCAAAGGGCTAATCGGCCCGATCGTCACTCCGAAGCCACACCTTTCTGCAGCTTTCGGGCGATACGATAAAGGGACACTTACGGACCATAAGCGCATCCGGCCGGACTTGATAACGACCGCGCAGGGCATCATAACGTCAGGTAAAGGCGGCCACACAGGCACGCCATCGGGTCACCTCGGAACCAGATCGGTGGGCGAATCACTCGATGCGACTCACGTCGCGCGTGTCACGTCCCGTGCCTCTGGCCAGACGCCCCGGCTCACACGACCCGTCTCACTCGACTCAGCTCACGCGACTCGGCTCACACGACGCGGGCCAGACCCGCGCTCATGGCCCGGGACTCGTCATGCCCGCGCGTGGCGCGCGCATCCACGACTCGCGGCCGTCGGCGCCTCACGATCGTGGAGGGCCGGGACAGGCCCGGCGTGACGGAAGACGGAGAGGCTGCACGGATCGCGATGGCGGCGCTGGTCACGCGCGTCGCCCCGACGCGGCGGGGCCGGCGGTGCCGAACAGGATCCGAGTAAAAGAAAAGGGGTGGTCCGCGAGGACCACCCCTTTCGTGTCGCACCACTCACCCCCGTGAAGCGGCGCAACGAGGCCTTTCTAGGGGGTCGGGGCGTGTCGGACTTTGACACAGATCAGAGAGACGCATTTTTCTGATCCTGCCGGAGCCCCGGCGACAACGTCGCCGTGCGCCACGCGGTGCATCTCGCGGAGCGCGCGCCGCGACGCGACTGCCGGCCGGGGCGGCCCCTCGGTCGTCATCCGTTGGTGTTCACCCCGTTGGTTTTCACATGGCACGCCCCCGCCGGCGCGCGTTCCGGCGGGCCGAGAGATCGGTGACACTCCGGGTCCACCGGCCCGCATGTCCGCACAACAACCCGCCGCGGTGCCGGATCCCTGGAACGGTTCGGAGGAAACATGAGCAGCAAGGCACGGGTGGTGAGATACGCGCAGCCGGGCGGCCCCGAGGTCCTGGCGATGGAGACGATCGATCTCGCCGACCCCGGTCCGGGCGAGGTGCAGATCCGCCAGTCCGTCGTCGGGCTCAACTATCAGGACTGCTACTTCCGCTCCGGCTTCTATCCGGCCCCCCTGCCCGGCGCGGTCGGCACCGAGGCGGCCGGCACGGTCGAGAAGGTCGGCGCCGGCGTCACCGAATTCTCGGTCGGCGACCGCGTCGTCTATGCGGGCGGCGCGTCGGGCTCCTACGCGGATCTGCGCAACATGCCGATCGAGCGGGTGCTGAAAATCCCGGCCGGGGTGTCGGAGGCGGACGCCGCGGCGCTGCTGATGAAGGGCATGACGGTCGAGTATCTGATCACGCGCTGCTATCCGATCAAGCAGGGCGAGTGGGTGCTGTTCTGGGCGGCCTCGGGCGGCGTCGGCCTCATCGCCGGCCAGTGGGGCCGGCACATCGGCGCCCGCATGATCGGCGTCGCGGCCGGCGAGGAGAAGTGCCGGCTGGCGCGCGAGAACGGCTACGAGGTGGTGATCGACCGCACCCGCGAGGACGTCGCGGCGCGGGTGAAGGAGATCACCGGTGGAGCCGGCGTTCCGGTGGTCTACGATTCGGTCGGCAAGGCGAGCTTCGACGCCTCGATCGCGTCGCTGGCGCCGCGCGGGTACTTCGTCTCGTTCGGCACGACGACGGGCGCGCCGCCGCCGGTCGAGGCCGGCCTGCTGCAGAAGAAAGGCTCGCTCTATTTCACCCGGCCGACGCTCGCGACCTACTGCGCGACGCGCGACGAGATCGCCATGTCGGCCGGCAAGCTGTTCGGGCTGGTCGCCGCCGGCGCGATCAAGGCCCATGTCGGCCGGCGCTACCGGCTCGACGAGGCCGTGCAGGCCCACCGTGACCTCGAGGCGGGGAAGACCATCGGCTCGTCGCTGCTGATCCCTTGAGCGGCGGAACGCCCGCGAGGCGGCGCACGGACCGGACGACGCACGGCAGCCGTCGGGGAACCCGACGGCTGCCGCAGGACACTCCGAAACCGTTACTGCGAGCAGACCTTGACGGTCTTGACCGCGCTCTCGGCTTCGGTGCGGGTGGTGTAGACCTTTCCGTCGCCGACCACGACGGTGGTCTGAGTGGTCGGCTTCTTGTCGACGACGGTGCAGCGTTTCGTCGACGTGTCTTGCACGATGTAGTACTCGGTCTTCTGGGCCAGTGCCGTCCCGGCAGTCGTGAGAACCAAGGCTGTCGTGATCACGAACTTCGTCATGACGTCATCCTCTGCTTGTCGGAGTGGTCTCAGGTGGAGCTTTGGCGCGGCGGTCTGGTGACCGCCGTCCGATCAACGGCCGCTTCCGGCCGATCCGCCCACCGTCGCCGCGGCGCCGCCGCTGCCGGTGGTGGAGGTCGAGGCGCCGCCCGCGCTTCCGGACCGCCCCTCGGTCGTGGTCGTGGTGGTGCGCGAGCGGGTCGTGGTCCGGGCGCTCACGCCCCCGGTTTCGTCGCGGACCCTGACCGAGCTCCGCGGCTCGTCGACCGTGCGCTGGATCGTGGTGCGCGACCGCACGACCGCGGCCGGCTTCCGGCGCTCGACGACCGTGGTGCGAGACCGGACCGGCGCGCTCGAATAGATGCGCGTGCGTTTCTTGGCATAGCGCTTCTTCGCGACCACCGTGACGGACGGCGATCGCTCCTCGTAGCGGACGACCGAGTGGCGGTGCCGCCGAACCTTCACGTCCCCACCCCCGGCGCGCATGTCGATCACGGTGCGGCTCCGGGTCGAGCCGCTGTCGACGCGGGCGCCGGCGGCATCGCCGCGGACGGCGGCACCGGGGCGAGCATCGCGGCCGCTCGACGAGTGGTGCCGAGTCGAGGATGAAACGGCGCCAGTCGCCGCACCACTCCCGGTCGAGTCTCCCGCGGGTTGCGTCGTCTGACCGGCGGCTATTCCGGAGAAGCCGAGCGCGGCCGCAGTACTCAGCGCGAGCAAGACGGTCCTCATCGAGGTCTCCTCTTTTGCTCCCCGAAGAATGAACCTCCCGTCACAGCCCCGGTTTCGAATAGGATCCACTTTTTCTGATTAACGACTGTTCACGACGGTCATGAACTGATCACGACCGCGATCTCGTCCGGTCGGCACGCACCGCCGAGCCGACGTCACACCTCGCCCGCGTGCTCCGGAGCCGACGTCCGCGAGAGCGACTTTGTCGCGCGGTGCGTGCGGGCCGTGACGTGAGGAG
Source organism: Rhodoplanes elegans (assembly GCF_016653355.1). Taxonomy (GTDB): domain Bacteria; phylum Pseudomonadota; class Alphaproteobacteria; order Rhizobiales; family Xanthobacteraceae; genus Rhodoplanes; species Rhodoplanes elegans. The sequence continues at coordinate 4,870 of NZ_NHSK01000180.1, forward strand.
ACGACCTCGGGCGCCGGCTAGCCAGATCGGGTAAGGTGCCGATCGGTACGGCAGACCCGCACGATCCACGATTCGGTGCGCTCGACACGCAGCCCGAACCAGACGATACGAGCTGCAGTGCAACGATGCGGATCCGCCCGGAGGACAGTCATGGACCATGGACAGTTCCAGAAGGTCGCCGGCGCAGCAGCCGGAGCGGCCGTGGTGGCCGGCATCGCCGCCGTCGCCACCGGCCGCCTGCCGCGCTGGCTGCGCATCACCGTCGTGCTGGGCGCGACCGTGCTCGCCTTCGCGGGCGGCCTGTGGGGGTGGCGCTACGTCACCGCGCCGAAGACCCTGACGGTCGCGACCGGATCGCTCGGCGGCGAGACCCCCAAGGTGGTGTCGGCACTCGCGGCGCGGCTCGCCGCCGCCAAGGCGCCGGTACGGCTCCAGGTGATCGACAAGGGCAGCGTGCTGCACGCCACCGAGGCCTTCTCGTCCGGCGAGGTCGACCTCGTGGTCGGGCGCTCCGACGTCGGCGACCTCGGCGACGCGCGCGCCGTCGTCATCGTGTCCAACATCGTGGTTCTGCTGGTGACGCCGCCGGGCAGCAAGATCACCGAGATCGCCGAGCTGAAGGGCAAGACGGTCGGGGTGATCAGCGGCCCGGTCAACCGCGAGGTCGTCGCGGCGCTCAAGCGCGAATACGATCTCGACCACCTCAAGGTGACGTTCCGCGACCTGTTCGTCACCGACGCGCCGGCGGCGGTCGCGTCCAAGCAGGTCGCCGCCATCCTGGTGGTGATGCCGCTGACCGAGAAGTATCTGGCGATGCTGCGCAGCCTGTTCCCGAGCGGCCGGGGGTCGCCCGGCCTGATCCCGATCGAATCGGCCGGCGCCATCGCGGCCGTGTCGCGCGCCTACGAGAGCTATGACGTGCCGAAGGGCACGCTGCGCGGCTCGCCGCCGATCCCGGACGACGACCTCACGACGCTGCGCGTGCCGGTCCATCTGCTGGTGCGCAAGACGATCGACGAGGACACGGTGGCGGCACTCGCCAAGGCCATCATGGACGTCCGGCGCGATCTCGTCGGCGAGTACCCGCTGCTCGCCCAGATCGCCGCGCCGAGCACCGACAGCGACGCCTTCGTGCCGATCCACCCCGCCGCCGCCGCGTATTTCGACGGCAACGTGAAGACCTTCTTCGACAAGTGGGGCGACCAGATCTTCTACGGCTCGATGCTGCTCGGCGGCCTCACCTCGGTGGCGGCGGCGGCCTGGCGCTTCATGTCGCGCGACTTCGGCCGCGAGATCAACGCGCTCGCCGGCCTGCGCGGCTTCGCCGAGCGGATCGAGGCGGCCGCCGACGAGCCGGAGCTCGCCGCCATCGAGCGGCAGATCGACGCGATCCTGCACGCCGAGCTCGAACGCATCGCGGCGCGCGATCCCGATGCCGCCGACCCGGCCGCGCTGTCGCTCGCCACCCACCGGCTGGAGCGCCTGATCGCGCGCCGCCGGGAGGCATTGACCGGCGTCTCGTCGACGGCGGCACCGCCGGCACCGACCGCGACCGCAACGTCAACCGACACGGCCGAACCGGCCGGCGCGGAGCCGCAGCATGCGTGAGCCGACGAGCGCACGGGCGGCGCGCGGCTTCCGGGCGCGGCTGCAGCGCGCCCAGGAACGCTGGAGCGATCCGCTCCTCACCGTGCTGATGGTTCTCATGCTGCTCCTGTTCTTCGTCGCCGTGCCGCTGCAGGCGACGGGCTCGGAGCCGGGGCAGATGCTCGGCGCCGTCGTGCTGCTCGGCATCATGGCGTGCGCGCTGGTGATGTCGGGCAATCCCTGGGTGTTCGCGCTGCTGCTGGTCGGCCTGGTGATGAACGGCACCGCCGTGGTGCTGCGCCTGCACACGCCGTCCCGGATGGACATCATGCTGGCCGCCGGCGGCTGGCTCATCCTCTCCGTGGTGCTCGGCTCGGTGGTGGCGCGGCTGGTGTTCGGTCCCGGCCGGGTGAACACTCACCGGGTCATCGGCGCCGTGCTGCTCTATTTGCTGGTCGCCGCCGCCTTCGTGGCCGTCTACGCCTTCGTCGGCCTGTTCATCCCGAACGCCTTCGCCGGGCTCGAGATCGTCGACAGCCCGAGCAACGCTAGCAACCTGATCTATTTCAGCTTCGTCACCCTGACCTCGACCGGCTACGGCGACATCGCACCCGTCCACCCGATCGCCCGGGCCTGCTGCAACATCGAGACGATCATCGGCCAGCTCTATCCGGCGACCCTGCTGGCCCGGCTGGTGACGCTGGAGTTGGAGCACCGGCGCGAGCGCATCGCCGGCCGCGACGCCTCGCGCGGCGAGCACCCGGGGCGCGGCCGACGGGAGTGATGCGATCAGCGGTCGACGCACACGGCAGCCGACGGGCGGGCGATCACCCTGCCCCGTTCACTGCCTTTCGTGCTCGGTCCGTTGCTAATCCGCCCTATTCAGCGCCCGACAGCATCCGGTGGCCGTGCTCGGTCAGCCGGTCGTGGTGGTCGATCAGGCCGTGGTCGCGCAGGCCGTCGACCACCCAGGCGTGGAGCGTGGCGGCGTGCCCGTGGGCGACGCGCGCGAGGTATTGGCACATGTCGGACGTCGGCATGAACGCGACCAGATCGCTGCGCTGAAGCACGGGGAGGCTCCTGCTCGGGTTGCACACGCACAAGATGGTACCGGTTCGGCGCCGCAGTGCAACACTTTTGTTCGTTGTGGGCTTACATTCTGTAATATTCTTTCCCGCACTGCAGCATAAGCGCGAGCGGGGCCGACGGCCGGGGACGCCGGAGGCTCACTCGGCCGGCGCCTCGCGCGTGACGCCATCGTCGCGCGCCCCCCGGCGCCGGGCGAAGGCGACGATCTCGCCGACGATGCCGCGCCGGAACAGCAGCACGGTGAGCACGAAGATGCAGCCCTGCGCCACCAGCACCCACTCGCCGAACCCCGTGAATGTGTTCTGCATGACCACGATCACGGCGGCGCCGACGATCGGGCCGAACACCGTGCCCATGCCGCCGACCAGGGTCATCAGCACCACCTCACCGGACATCTGCCAGGTGACGTCGGTGAGCGAGGCGAGCTGGAACACCAGCGCCTTGGTGGCGCCGGCGAGGCCGGCGAGCGTCGCCGACAGCACGAAGGCGATCAGCTTGAAGCGGTCGACCGCGTAGCCGAGCGAGACGGCGCGCGGCTCGTTCTCGCGGATCGCCTTGAGCACCTGCCCGAACGGCGAATGGATGGTGCGCCAGATGATCAGGAAGCCGGCCGCAAAGATCGCCAGCACGACGTAGTAGAGCGAGAGGTCGGACGAGATGTCGATCACGCCGAACAGCGGCCGGCGCGGGATCGCCTGGATGCCGTCCTCGCCGCCCGTGAACGGCGCCTGGAGGCAGAAGAAGAACACCATCTGGGCGAGCGCCAGCGTCACCATGGCGAAATAGATGCCCTGCCGGCGGATCGCGATCGTGCCGGCGAGGAGGCCGAGCCCGGCCGCGACCGCGGTGCCGGCGAGGATCCCGAGCTCGGTCGAGAGCCCCCAGGACTTCACCGTGTAGCCGGACACGTAGGCGGCGAAGCCGAAGAACATCGCGTGGCCGAAGGACAACAGCCCGACATAGCCGATCAGCAGGTTGAAGGCGCAGGCGAACAGCGCGAAGCACAGCACCTTCATCAGCAGGACCGGATAGACGACGAACGGCGCGGCGACGAGCGCCGCGATCAGCACGGCGAAGACGATCATGTCGACGTTGCGGCCGTTGCCGTTGGCGGCCCTTCGGCTCGTGCTGGTCATCGCGGCGTTCCGAACAGGCCCTGCGGGCGCACCATGAGGACGATCGCCATGATGACGAAGATGACGGTGGCGGAGGCCTCCGGCCAAAACACCTTGGTGAGGCCCTCGATGACGCCGAGCCCGAAGCCGGTGACGATCGAGCCGGCGATCGAGCCCATGCCGCCGATCACGACGACGGCGAACACCACGATGATCAGGTTCGAGCCCATGGTCGGGTTGACCGTGTAGATCGGCGCGGCGAGCACGCCGGCGAGCGCCGCGAGGCCGACGCCGATCCCGTAGGTCAAGGTGATCATGCGCGGCACGTTGATGCCGAAGGCCTGGACCAGCTCGGGCCGCTCGGTGGCGGCGCGCAGATAGGCGCCGAGCTTGGTCCGCTCGATGGTGAACCAAGTGACGAGGCACACGGCGAGCGAGAAGGCGACCACCCAGCCGCGGTACCAGGGCAGAAACATGAATCCGAGATTCTGCCCGCCCGGGATCGGGTTCGTGTAGGGCAGCCCGGACGAGCCGTATTGCTGGCGGAACAGCCCCTCGACGATCAGGGCGAGCCCGAAGGTGAGCAGGAGCCCGTAGAGATGATCGAGGTGATAGAGGCGCGAGATCAGCAGGCGCTCGATGACGATGCCCGTCGCCCCGACGATCACGGGCGACAGCACCAGCGCCCCCCAATACGGGATGCCGGCGTATTGCAGCAGCATCCAGGCCACGAAGGCGCCCATCATGTACTGGGCGCCGTGGGTGAAGTTGATGACGTTCATCAGGCCGAAGATGATCGCGAGCCCGAGCGACAGGAGCGCATAGAACGCCCCGTTGATCAGCCCCAGCAGGAGCTGACCCATCAGGGCCTGGGGCGGCACCCCCAACAGCTCGAACATGTCTGCGTCACCTCGAGTCTCGTTCGCTCACCTCTCCCCGCCGTGCGGGAGCGCGGCTATTGCCGCGCCAAAGAGGTCGACGTCCGCGCGAACAGCGCGGATGTCGGGTGAGGGGGCGTCTCCGTAGCCACGAGAGGCCCCCTCACCCGACTCGGACCTTCGGTCCGAGCCACCCTCTCCCCGCGCAGCGGGGAGAGGGAACAACAGGCTTCAGCCAGGACTTCGCCTTCACTTCACCAGCGCGCAGCCGCCCTCGGCGAGCGGGCGGAAGGCTTCCGCGGCCGGGATCGTGGCGACGACCTTGTGGTAGTCCCACGGGCCCTTGCTCTCTTCCGGCTTCTTCACCTCGACCAGCATCAGATCATGGATCTTGCGGCCGTCGGCCCGGATCGTGCCCTTGCCGAACAGCTTGTCGTCGGTCGGCATCTCCTTCATCTTGGCCACCACCTTGGCGCCGTCGCCGTCCGAGCCGAGCGCGTGCACGGCCTTGAGATAGTGCATCACGGCGGAGTAGACGCCGGCCTGCACCATGCTCGGATAGTTGCCCTTGTTGGCGGCCGAGAACTCCTTGGCGAAGGCGCGGTTGGCGTCGCTCGTATCCCAGTACCAGGCCTCGGTGAAGGTCAGGCCCTGCGCCGTCTTCAGCCCCAGCGCGTGGACGTCGGTGATGAACACCAGGAGGCCGGCGAGCTTCTGGCCCCCCTGGACGATGCCGAACTCGGACGCCTGCTTGATCGAGTTGATGGTGTCGGCGCCGGCATTGGCGAGCCCGATCACCTGCGCCTTCGATCCTTGCGCCTGCAACAGGAACGAGGAGAAGTCCTGGGCCGGGAACGGATGGCGCACCTTGCCCAAAACCTTGCCGCCCATCTTCTCGACCACGGCCGCGGTGTCGCGCTCGAGCGCATGGCCGAAGGCATAGTCGGCGGTCAGGAAGTACCAGGTCTTGCCGCCCTGCTTGACCATCGCCGAGCCGGTGCCGTGCGCTAGCGCCCAGGTGTCGTAGGTCCAGTGGATCAGGTTGGGCGAGCAGGCCGAGCCGGTGAGATCGGAGGCGCCGGCGCCCGAGTTGAGGAAGACCTTGTTCTTTTCGCGGGTGATCTGATTGACCGCGAAGGCGACCGAGGAGGTCGGGGTGTCGACGATCACGTCGACCTGCTCGACGTCGTACCAGCGCCGCGCCACGCCGGCGCCGATGTCCGGCTTGTTCTGGTGATCGCCGAACACCACCTCGATCTTCTCGAAGCACTTCTGCGCCTTGCAGAAGTCCTCGACCGCCTTCTTCGCGGCGAAGACCGAGCCCTGGCCGGACAGGTCCGCGTAGGTGCCGGACTGGTCGTTGAGGACGCCGATCTTGATGACGCCGTCGCTCATCTGCGCGCTCGCCGGGCCGCCGGACCCGATCGAGAGCGCCGCGGCGGCGAGGCCTCCGAGCAGCATGGACTTGGTCTTCATCTGATTTCCTCCGGATTTTTTCTGGTCGCTTGGTTGGCTTGTCGGCCGGGCGCGACGAGACCCCGAAGAGTCCGGTCAGACGCCCAGATAGGTCTTCAGCTTCTCCCGGTTCTGCTCCAGCGCGGCGTTGGGGATCATGTCGATCACCTGGCCGTGCTCGACGACGTAGTGACGGTCCGCGACCGTCGCGGCGAAATGGAAGTTCTGCTCGACCAGCAGCACCGTGAAGCCGTGCTCGCGCAGCATGCGGATGGTCGCCCCGATCTGCTGGACGATGACGGGCGCGAGCCCCTCGGTCGGCTCGTCGAGCAGCAAGAGGTCGGCGCCGGTGCGCAGGATGCGGGCGATCGCCAGCATCTGCTGCTCGCCGCCGGAGAGTTTTGTTCCCTGGCTGCCAGATCGCTCGCGCAGGTTGGGGAACAGCTTGTAGATCGCCTCGAGATCGAGCCCCCCGGCCTTCACGCGCGGTGGCAGGAGCAGGTTCTCCTTCACCGAGAGGCTCGCGAAAATGCCGCGCTCCTCCGGGCAGATGGCGATGCCGGCGCGGGCGATGGCGTTGGACTTGAGATTGATCAGCTCGCGGCCGTCGTACTTCACCGAGCCGGTGCGCTTCGCCAGCATGCCCATCACGGCCCGCATGGTCGTCGTCTTGCCGGCGCCGTTGCGGCCGAGCAGCGTCACCACCTCGCCGCGGGCGACCTCGAAGCTCATGCCGTGCAGGATGTGGCTCTCGCCGTACCAGCCCTCGAGATCGCGGACCTGCAGCAGCGGCTCAGCCATGGCCGGTCCCCATGTAGGCCTCGACCACGGCCGGGTTCGACGACACCTCGGCGTAGGAGCCCTCGGCGAGGATCTCGCCGCGCGCCAGCACGGTGATGCGGTCCGACAGGTCGGCGACGACCGAGAGATTGTGCTCGACCATCAGCACGGTGCGGTTCTCGGCAACGCTCAGGATGAGATCGGAGATGCGCTTGATGTCCTCGCGGCCCATGCCGGCCATCGGCTCGTCGAGCAGCAGCATCTCGGGATCGAGCGCCAGCGTCGTCGCGATCTCCAGCGCCCGCTTGCGGCCGTAAGGCAGCTCGCCGGCGGTAAGGCGCGCATAGGAGGAGACGCCGACCTGCTCCAGAAGATCCATGGCCTGGTCGTCGAGCACCTCGACGGAGCTCTCCGGCTTCCAGAAATGATACGCGGTGCCGAGCGGCCGCTGCAGCGCCACCCGCACGTTCTCCAGCACGGTGAGATGCGGGAACACGGCCGAGATCTGGAACGAGCGCACCAGCCCCATGCGGGCGACGTCGTGCGGCTTCATCCTGGTGATGTCGCGCCCGTTGTAGAGGATCTTTCCGGTGGTCGGCTGCAGGAACTTGGTGATCAGGTTGAAGCAGGTCGTTTTGCCGGCCCCGTTGGGGCCGATGAGGGCGTGGATGGTGCCGCGCGCGACCTTCAGGTCGACATTGTTGACGGCCCGAAAGCCCTTGAACTCTTTCGTGAGATTTTCGGTCTCGATGACCCAGTCCGTCATGCGGGCCGATCCGTTTCGCTGCCGGTGGCCGTCAACGGAACGGCCGGCCGCGGCGGCCAGCCGACGAATGTGCGGCATGCGCCCTCGGCCGCGCGTCGGCGTGCGATGCCGGATGCGCCGAGAGCCGCGCCGAAGGGCGGCGCGCAGGATGCAATTCGAGTGTCCGGCGAAACGTCACGCCGCGTCTCCTCCCTGGAAGGGGCGGTCCGGACCGGCCGCCCTCGTGTTCTCGTTGGACGTCTTCTTCTGGGTCTTTTGCTGCCCCGCCGGCGGCCCGCCCACCGGCCGGCCCACCGTCGAAGTGGGCGCAGTCTAGCAGAGGCGGTTTGCTTGGCGAGGCGTATTTTGGTCGTAGAGCCCGCGATGCGCGAGCCCACCCCGGGACATGCGGCCGCAGGGGGCCGGCGCCCGCGTCCGCCGCAGCTTCGGGCTTGCATCGAAGCGGCGGCTCGGCCCAGATGACGGCCCGTCCGCCGGCGCCCCCGCCCCTGCCCCGAGCCGGCCTCCTCCTGCCCGACGCGCTGCGTGCGGCTGCCAGACGCGGACGCTCTCGATTGGGCCGTGCGGCCCGAGGATGGATCATGACCGAAAGCCTCACCGGAAGCCTCAATGTCTGTGTCGTCGGCGGCACCGGAGCCGAAGGATCGGGCCTCGCGATGCGCTGGGCCCGGGCCGGCCACCGCGTCACCATCGGGTCGCGCGACGCCGCCAAGGCCGCCGCGGCCGCGACCGAGCTCAACCAGAAGCTCGGCAAGCCGCTGATCTGCGGCGCGGCGTCCGACGAGGCCGTGGCCGGTGCCGACGTGGTGGTGCTGACGGTTCCCTACGCGGGCCAGATGGCCACGGCGACCGGCCTGAAGGACGCGCTCGCGGGCAAGATCCTGATCGACGTGACGGTGCCGCTGGTGCCGCCCAAGGTGTCGCGCGTGCAACTCCCCGAGGCCGATTCTTGCTGCGTCGCCCTGCAGGCGGCGTTGGGCGAAAACGTCAAGGTCGTGTCGGCCTTCCAGAACGTCTCGGCCCACAAGCTGAAGGATCCGGACAAGACGATCGAGTGCGACGTGCTGGTGACGGGCGACGACAAGGAGGCGCGCGCCGTCGCGATCCGGCTCGCCGGCGACGCCGGCCTGCGCGGCATCGACGCCGGCCCGCTCGCCAACTCGGTGGTCGCCGAGGCGCTGACCTCGGTGCTGATCTTCATCAACCGCACCTACAAGGTTCCGGACGCCGGCATCCGCATCACCGGCATCGACCAGCCGAAGGCGGAGTGAGGCGGCTACGGGCCGATCAAGTCAGGCGCGCTCGGTCGAGCCTTCTCCACCACCGCCCCGGTGCAGACCTCGTGTCCCGGGCGCGGCGCGATGCGCCGCGAACCGGGAACCAGGGGCGATCGGGCGAGGCGCTTGGCGTATCGTCCGTCGCGTGGCCCCTGGGCCCCGGCTCTGCGGCGCGTCAGGCCTGCGGCCTGACACGCCTTGTCCGGGGCACGCAGCCGTGAATCGGGGCGGCTGTCTGGTCCGACACGGTCGCCAAATGCCCGCCCTGCCCTCACCCCAGCCCGGCGAGCCAGTCCTCGTGCAAGCGGTCGCCGACGCGCGGATCGACCGACGGGCGGTCGCGGCGGGCGAGCGGCGTAGCGGCGCGGCGGACCTCCGAGGGGGTGCGGCCGAAGCGCTGCTTGAAGGCGCGGGCGAAGTGGGTCGGGTCGGAGAATCCCCACGCATAAGCGATCTCCGCCACCTGCCGATGCGCCTGCTTGGCCGAGACGGGGTCGGTGAGGCAGCGCCGCAGCCGCTGCTCGCGGATGTGTTCGGCGATGCCGCCGACCGGGGCGAACAGGCGATAGAGCCGAGCGCGAGAGATGCCGAGCGCGGCCGCGATCATGTCGGGTCCGAGATCCGGCGCGGCGAGATGCGCCCTGATGAAGCCCTGCACCCGCAGGAGCTCGGCCTTGGCGAGCGATTCCGACACGTCGCCGCCCGGCTGGCCGACACCGTTGAAGGCGAGCGCCATCAACTCGACGAGGGCCGTGGCCGCGGCGCTCGCCTCGGTGGGCGAGAGCTGCGGCGCCGACTGATAGAGCGACAGCGTATAGGTGGAGACGAGCCGCCCGGTCGCGCTCGTCGGGTCGACGGCGGCGCCGTTGAGTGAATCCGGTCGCGCCAGCAGCGGCGCCAGCCGCCGGCGCGGGATGATGACGGACACGAGATCGAAGGTGGAGTTCACCGTGTCCATCGTGTCGGCGAGGTCGAACAGGATCACCTGCCCGGTCGGGAAGGACAAGGCGTGACGGCCGAGCGTCATGTCGATGGTGCCGCGGACCAGCACCTGGATCATGTAGTGATCGATCGAATCGTGGGCGACGCGCAGCGGCCGGCGATCGAACTTCGTGGCACTGGCGGCACAGCGCGACAGAATCAGGTCGTCGAGCAGATAGCTCTCCGCCCAGGCGTCGTAATGCTCCTCGTCGCCCGCCCGCACCAGCCCGACCTCGAGAAACACGCCGATGCTCTCCCGCCAGGCGGCGAACCGCTCGGGGTACGGGAGATCGGCAGTGTCGAACAACGAGACCGGGAGTTTCGCGGCGGCGCGCCGGGCCGTGGCATCGGAACGCGGAAGCAAACGAATGAGACGGATGTCCAAGCCTTGCCCCGTGACGAATTGTTTCTGTGTTGATAGCCCATAAGCAGTAAGCGCCAGGCTTTTTCAAGCAATGGCGCCCGCGCCGCCGCCCCTGCTCCACCCCCCTGATCCCGGAGCCGGGGCGGCGGCGCCGCTCAACGCTTTAGTGGGGATGACATCATGCGTGGTTCAAGCCGAATCGCCGCGCGCCGGCGCCTTCTGATGTCGGCGGTCGCGACACTCGCTCTGACCGAAGGTCACGGCGCCTTCGCGCAAGGCGTGCCGGGCAACCCGGCGAGCTTCGCCGCCACGCAGCAGTATCAGAACCAGTGGGGCCTCGATCTCATCCACGCCGCCGATGCGTTCGCGCGTGGCTACTCGGGCAACGGCGTCACGGTCGCGGTCGCCGACACCGGTTTCACCAGCGTGGTCCCCGGCTTCGGCGCGAAGATCGATCCGCGCAGCATGAACTTCGTGCTGCCGTCGGCCGGCGCCCCCTATGTCTCGAACCAGATCGACGACATCGGCTCGCACGGCACCCACGTCGCCGGCATCATCGCGGCCCCCTACGATCCGGCCAACTCCGGCAGCATGTACGGCGTCGCCTACGACTCCAAGCTGGTGGTGCTGCGCATGCTCGGGACCCCGACCGAGGAGGTCGGCCACCCGTCCGCGACGGCGCTCGACTACTTCCCGTCGCTCTCGAACGTGACGATCTACAACGCGAGCTACGGCCCCAATCTCGATACGATGACGAATTTGAAGACGTGGCCCTCGATCGCGATCGACGAGTACGAGGCGGCGGCGGTCGGACGCGCGCTCGCGGCCGGCAAGATCATCGTCGCCGCGACCGGCAACGACCGCGACAGCAATCCGATCGCCGGCCGCAACCCGAGCGGCATCGCGCTCATGCCGTTCATCCAGCCGAACCATGCGAATGCCGGCGTCTACGACGACGACGGCAACCGGTACAATTTCTCCGAGCTGCTCACCCAGTCCGGCCGGGTCGTCGCGGTGACGTCGGTCGACATCAACAAGCACATCGCCTCCTACGCCAACATGTGCGGCGTCACGGCGAGCTGGTGCGTCGCGGCGCCTGGCGGTGACCAGCCGGCCGGCGGCCCCGGCATCCTGTCGACGGTGCCGACCTCGGTGAACGCCAGCGGCTACGCGCAGAAGAGCGGCACGTCGATGGCGACGCCGACCGTGTCGGGCGCTCTCGCGGTGCTGCAGGGCGCGTTCCCCGGCTATTCGGCGGGCGACCTCGTCAACCTCCTGTTCGCGACCACCGAGGATCTCGGCGCTCCCGGCCTCGACGCGGTCTACGGCTACGGCATGATCCGCCTCGACCGGGCGACCGACGGTCCGACCTCGCTCGCCGCCGGCAGCACCGTGAACGTCGCGTCGCAGACCTCGACCTATTGGAGCCAGCCGCTCACCACCGCGGGCGGCTTCAGCAAGACGGGCGACGGAACCCTGGTGATCGCCGGCACGACGCACGCCACTGGAGACGTCAACGTCGCCGCCGGCACGCTGGCGGTCGGCGGCACGCTGGCGCTCGGCACGTCGATGACGGTCCAGCAGGGCGCGACGCTCGCCGGCTTCGGCACGGTGTCGGGCAATGTCCGGATCGCCGGCACGCTGGCCGCCGGTGCGGTGCCGAACTACGCCGATCTCGCCGCCAACAACGGCGGCTCGCTGCCGGCCGGCACGCCGCTCAACGGCTCCTCGCCCGGCCTCCTCACCTTCAACGGCAACGTCGTGCAGACCGCGACGTCGACCACCCGCCTCGACATCGACGGGACCTACAACGTCCCGGGCGGTCCCGGCACCTGGGATCGGATCGTCGTCTTCGGCTCCGGCTATTCCTTCACGGTCGGCGGCACGCTGGTTCCGGTCATGCGCGCCATCGCCGGCGGAAACAACGACTACACGGCCTCGCTCGGGTCCCGCTTCGCCTATCTGAAGGCCGAGGACGGCGCCCGTATCACCGGCTCTTATTCGGGTCTCCTCCAGCCGACCGCGGGCCTTCCGAACGGCACCCGCTTCGACGTTCTCTACTCGCCGACCCTGCTGTCGCTGGTGGTGACGCCGCAGTCGTTCCGCTCGCTCGCCGGGACGCCCAACCAGCAGGCCCTCGCCTCGGCGCTCGATGCGGCGCGACCGGCCGCCGGCGTGCGCCCGTCCGATCGCGCCAAGGGCGTGTTCGATGCCCTCTACGGACAGACCACGACGACCGGCTACACCGGGATGATCGACCAGATGACCGGCCAGGGACAGCCGGCCATGGTCGGCGCCGTCATGGGCGCGTACACGGCCTTCGGCACCGCCATTTCCGAGCGCCAGATGATGTGGCAGTCGGGCGGCGCCGCCGTGCAGTCGTCCTTCGCTCCGAGCCTCGCGCTCTCCTATGCGGGCCGTGACTCGAACGTCGAGACCCGGTTCGCCGGTTCGCCGCTCGCCGCCTACGCCTCCGCCGACCCGGCCGAGGCCTCGGCTGCCGCGGCGGCCGGCTGGACGGTGTGGGGCCAGGGCTTCGGCCGCTCCGCCCGCGTCGGCGACTCCGGCAGCCTGCCGGGCGGCAAGAGCCGCAGCGGCGGCGGCATCGCCGGTGCCGATCGCCAGGTCGCGCCCGACACGCTGGTCGGCGGCGCCTTCGGCGTCACCCGCACCACCAGCGACAGCGCCGGCACCACCGGCACCTCGGACACCTATGCGGGCGCCGTCTACGCCAGCTACATGCCGGGCCGGCTGGTGTTCGACGGGCGGCTCGCCGCCGGCGTCACGTCGCAATCCACGTCGCGCAGCGTCGCCGGCATGGGGACGAACGGCTCGACCGACGGCGTCGGCTTCCTGGCCGCCGGCGAGGCCGGCTATCGCCTGCCCGCCGGGCAGTTCACGCTGATGCCCTATGTCGGGCTGACCGCGCAGACCTTCCGGCGCGACGGCTTCACCGAGACCGGCACGTTCGGCCTCACCTTCCCGCGCCAGACCTTCGACAAGCTGACCTCGACGGCCGGCGTCGCCGCGAGCACCGTGTTCACGGCGCTCGACGGCGCCCGGTTCCGGCCGGAGGTGCGGCTCGCCTGGGGCCACGACTGGCGCGACGACGCGCTCACGACGCAGGCCTCGCTGCTCGACTCGCCCTTCGTCGTGACGGCGGCCGACCCGGGCCGCGACGCCCTGGTGACGCGCTTCGCCGTGACCGGCTGGCGCACCGAGGCGTTGCGCATCTACGCCGCCTACGACGGCGAGTTCCGCCGCAACGCCGAAGCCCACCAGCTCACCGGCGGCCTGCGCGTGTCGTGGTGATGAACTGAGGGTGCGCCGTCGACGACGGCGTGCTCTTTGACGAGAGAGCGGCCGCGATCCTCGGCCGCCAGCGCCGGGCGCCGCGTGCCCCGGACAAGGTGCCTCAGGCCGCAGGCCCGAGGCGCCGCCGAGCCGGGGCCCAGGGGCGGCTCGCCATGCCCCCTCGTGTCACCCTGGGTCCCGGGTCACGGCGCTGCGCGCCGCGCCCCGGACACGAGGCTTTCGCGAACAGGCCTGCCGGCCCCGCCCTCCCCTCACAGCGCCTTGAGGTACCGGATCGGCCTCCCCGGGGCGATCGCCTGGGCGGCGGCCACGATGGCATTGGCGTCGATGCCGTAGTGCCGGTGGAGGTCGGGCAGCGCACCGGTCTGGCCGAAATGTTCGACGCCGAGCGGGCGGGTGCGATGGCCGGCGACGGCGCCGAGCCAGGCGAGCGTCGCTGGGTGGCCGTCCAGCACCGTGACCAGCCCGCAATGCGGCGGCAGCTCGGCCATCAGCCGCTCGATATGCGAGCGGGCGTGCGGCAGGCCGCGCTCGCGGGCGCGGCTCGCCGCCGTCCAGCCGGCGTTGAGCCGGTCGGCCGAGGTGACGGCGAGGAGCCCGATGTCGCGGCGGTCCTCGGCCATCAGGCCGACCGCCTGGATCGCCTCCGGGGCGATGGCGCCCGTGTAGGCGACCACCACCTGGCAGTTCGGGCCGGGCTTCCGCATCCAGTAGGCGCCGTCGATGATGCCCTGGCGCAACTCCGGCGTCATGACCCGCTGCGGCTGCTCCACGGGCCGGGTGGAGAGCCGCAGATAGACCGAGCCGCCCGTCTCGTCGCGCAGCCAGGTGCGCTCGCAGGCCTCCCCCTCCCCGTCCCGCTGGATGTAGTCGAAGGCGAAGCCGAGGATGACGGCGAGCTCGTCGACGAAGGACGGCTCGAAGGCGGCGAGCCCGTCCTGCGCCATGCCGATCAGCGGCGTGCCGATCGACTGGTGGGCACCGCCCTCCGGCGCCAGCGTGATGCCGGACGGCGTGCCGACCAGGATGAAGCGGGCGTCCTGGTAGCAGGCGTAGTTGAGGGCATCGAGGCCGCGGCAGACGAACGGGTCGTAGAGCGTGCCGATCGGGAACAGCCGCGCCCCGAACAGGGAGTGCGACAGGCCGAGCGCCGAGAGCAGGATGAACAGGTTCATCTCGGCGATGCCGAGCTCCATGTGCTGGCCCTTCGGCGAGAACTCCCAGGTCAGCGTCGAGGGGATGCGCTCGCTCTTGAAGGTATCGACCATCGGCTGGCGGGCGAACAGGCCGCGCCGGTTCACGAAAGCCCCGAGATTGGTCGACATGGTCACGTCCGGCGAGGTCGTGACGATGCGGTCGGAGAAGTCGGACTTCTGCTTGCCGACCTCGTTCAGCAGCACGCCGAAGCCCTGCTGGGTCGACATCGTCGGGGCGATCTCGACCGTCAGCGCAGCCGGCACGTCGACCCGCGCGGCCTGGAGGCGACGCGGCCCGCCTTGCGCGAACGGAACTTTCTCGAGGAAGCTCCGCAGCTCGTGCTCCGGCAGCGACAGGCCTTCGAAGAAATCCCACTCGTGACCGGGCCGGACCTTCATCGCGTTGCGTAGAATCTCCATCTGGGCCGTTGTCATCAGGCCCGCATGGTTGTCCTTGTGGCCGGCGAGCGGCAGGCCGTGGCCCTTCACCGTGTAGGCGATGATGCAGGTCGGACGGTCGTGGTCGATCTTGCCGAACGCATCGAGGAGCGTCGGCAGGTCGTGGCCGGCGAGGTTCGTCATCAGCCGGGCGAGGTCGTCGTCGGAGAGCGCGTCCAGCAGGGCGCTGAGCGGCCCCTGGTCGCCGAGATCGTCGGTGAGGCGCCGCCGCCACGCGGCGCCGCCCTGGAACGTCAGCGCCGAGTAGAGCTGGTTCGGGCAATGGTCGATCCAGGCGCGCAGCGTGTCGCCGCCGGGCTTCTTGAACGCCTCCTCCAAAAGCACGCCGTATTTCAGGATCACGACGTCCCAGCCGAAGGCGCGGAACAGCTTTTCGTACTGCTCCCACAGGCCCTCGCGGACGACCGCATCCAGGCTCTGGCGGTTGTAGTCGATGATCCACCAGCAGTTCCGCACGCCCTGCTTCCAGCCCTCCAGCAGCGCCTCGAAGATGTTGCCCTCGTCCATCTCGGCGTCGCCGACCAGCGCGATCATGCGGCCCGGCGAGCGGTCGCCGGCGAAGCCGTGGTCGTGCACGTAGTCCTGCACCAGCGAGGCGAACAGCGTCTGGGCGACGCCGAGGCCGACCGAGCCGGTGGAGAAGTCGACGTCGTCGGTGTCCTTGGTGCGCGACGGGTAGCTCTGCGCGCCCTTGTAGCCGCGGAACGCCGCGAGTTTCTCACGCGACTGGCGGCCCAGGAGATACTGAATCGCGTGAAAGATCGGGCTGGCATGCGGCTTGACGGCGACCCGGTCCTGCGGCCGCAGCACGTGGAAGTACAGCGCCGTCATGATGGTCGACAGCGAGGCGGACGAGGCCTGATGGCCGCCGACCTTCAGGCCGTCGACATTGTCGCGCACGTGATTGGCCTCGTGGATCATCCAGGCGGCCAGCCACAGCACCTTGCGCTCGAGCGCGGAGAGCACGTCCAGCAAGTCTTTGGTCATCGCCCAATCCATCCGGGATGCCGGCCGATCGACGGCGCGAGGCAGCGGACGGCCCGGCGGCGACACGGCGTGCAACCAGCAGGATAGTGCGATCGGGGTACGGCTCAAGCCACAATCCGGGCATGGCCGGCTGGCGCCGGCACGCGCCCCGATCAGCCGGCGCCGCAATCAGCCCACGGCCGGGAAGCCGTAGAGGCGGGCCGGATTGTCGACCAGGATCGCCCGGCGGTCGGCCTCGCTCTCGATCCACTCCGGGATCAGGTCGACGAGATCGCCGTCGTTCGGCATGCCGCGCCCGTCCATGTTGAGGTGCGGCCAGTCGCTGCCCCACACGAGCCGCTCCGGTGCATGGGCGACGAGGGCGCGGGCGATCGGCGTGACGGCCGCATAGGGGAAGTCCCCCGGCACGCAGCGCATCGGTCCGGACAGCTTGATCCACACCCGCCCGGTGTCCAGCAGCCGAAACAGGGTCCGCATCGCCGGCTGATCGACGCCGCGCTCGGCCTTCACGCTGGCGAAGTGGTCGAGCACGATGGTGTTGGGCAGCGCCAGGAGGCGGTCGGCGAAGTCGTCGATGTCGGCGCCGTGCGGATAGAACTGGACGTGCCACCCATGCGCCGCGACGCGGGCCGCGACCGCCTCCGAGATGGTCGGCAGGACGCCCCCGCGCGACGCGCTCATGAAGCGCACCCCGCGGACGCCGAGCGCGTTCAGCCGCTCGATCTCGGCGTCGGAAATGTCCTCCGGCACCAGGGCGATGCCGCGATAGCGGTCCGGATACGTCGCTAGGACATCGGCGAGCAGGCGCGTATCGCGGCCGTAGCCGCCGGGACTGACCAGGACGGCGCGGGAGAGGCGGAGCGTCGTCTGCAGCGCGATGTGGGTCTCCGGCAGCGCGTCCGCCGAGACGTAGTAGCTGGTCGGGTCGAACGCATAGCGCTCGGCCGGGCCGATGATGTGGATGTGGGTGTCCACGCTGCCGGGCGGACAGACGAAGCGCGGCGTCTTCGGGTCCGGGTCGGGCGGCTGGGTGACGACGGGCATGACGCGACCGCGGTGGCTCCCTGGTCTCAATCGATGGTGACGTTGCTGGCGCGCGCGAGCTCGCGCCACTGCTCGACCTCGCGGGTGATGCGTGCGGCGAACGCCGCCGGGGTGCTGCCGACCCGTTCGATGCCCTCGCGGGTGAGCCGGTCCGCCAGCGCGTCCGACCCGACCGCGGCGGCGCTGGCCTGCGCCACCGCCTCGACGATCGCCGGAGGCGTTCCGGCCGGCGCCATCAGGCCGATCCACAGCACGCCCTCGTAGCCCGGGAATCCGCTTTCGGCGACGGTCGGCAGGTCGGGCATCAGCGGCGAGCGGCGCGGGCTGGCGAAGGCGAGCGCCTTCAGCCGGCCGGCCGCCACGTGGGCGCTGCTGGTCGCGTAGGTGTCGAGCTTGAGCTGGACGACGCCGGCCAACAGGTCGGTCAGGGCCGGTGCCGCGCCCCGATAGGGTACGTGCAGCACCTGCGCGCCGGCCCGGCGCAGCAGCAGCTCCATGGTCAGGTGCGGCAGCGTCCCGTTGCCGGCCGACGAATAGCTCAGCTTGCCGGGATTCTTGGTCGCGTAGGCGACGAAGCCGGCGAAGTCCGAGAACGGCGCCGCCGGGTGCGCGACCAAGAGCTCCGGCACCTCGGCGACGATCGAGACCGGGACGACGTCGCGCTCCCAGTCGTAGGGAAGCTGCTTCGGCTTGAGCGCGGCATTGATGGTGTGATTGGGCGTGGCGATCAGCAGCGTGTAGCCGTCGGGCGCCGCTTTCGCCACGGTGTCGGTCGCGAGGATCCCGCCGGCCGCGGCCTTGTTCTCGATGACGAACCGCCAGCCGCGCTCCTCGGTGATGCGTTGGGTCACGAGCCGCGTGACGATGTCCACGGCGCCGCCGGCCGAGAACGGAACGACGACGCGGATCGGCTTGTCGGGAAACTCGGCCCGGGCGGGGGCGACGGCGAAGAGCACAGCGGACAGGACTAAAGCAGCCGGACCGGCGGCGACGGCCGGACGAGACGATCGGACCATGATCTCGACCCTCGGGAAGGACGCCCGCGATGTCTCGCGGCGTCGAAAGACTCGGGACGTCGGACGAGGAGCGCGCGGCGCAGGGATGGTGCCGGCGCGACAGGGAGGCAGGAACCGTCTAGCCGCGTAAGGCTATAGCAACGCATCGACTGCGACAAACGTCCGTCCCGGGAGGACGGCTGGCGGCCCGCTCCGCCCCGTCAGGCCGGCTGCTCTCTCGCCGCCATCACAGCGAAGAACAGGTAGGCGCCGATCATCGCGACGAGGCCGACCACCACGATCCAGTGGAAGCCATAGATCAGCGGGAAGAAGACCTGCACGACGATCATGGTCACCGAGCCGGTGAGCCACACCACGGCGCCCCAGGGCGCGGCGAGCCACAGCCCGACCGCGGCGACGAGGTCGATCACGGCGAAGAACACGGTCGCGGTCTGCCAGGACAGCGACTGGGCGTCGAACCCCTCGCCCGGCCGCGCCCCGAAGCCGCACACGGCGGACCAGTGGTAGAGGCCCTTGATCATCGCGAGGCCGGCGGCGACCCGCAGGAACACGACCAGCCACCAGGCCCAGCCCTCGCGGTCGGGCCGGTAATCCTCGGCGTGGACCGGGGCGAGCTGCTCGATCGGGCCGGCGCCCGAGGGGTCGCTCACGGCACCGCCCCACGCATCGCGCGAGGCGTCCCGCCTCGCGGGGGGCGGCGCGGTCCGGTACGACTGTCAGGCGTAAGCAGTGTCAAGGACATGGAACACCGGTCCGGAACGCGCTAGAACGCGGGCAAATCATTGCGCGCCGAGAACACTTACGGAGAAGAGCCATGGCCATCAAGTACGGGCGTCCGCTCGAGTCGCAGGTCCGGGTGGTGCCGGCCAAGCCGCAGGACGCGCCCCGCGCCGACGCCCTCGACCTGATCCACCGGCCCCGCCGCAACCGCCGGACCGACTGGGCGCGGCGCATGGTGCGGGAGAACACCCTGTCGGCCAACGACCTGATCTGGCCGCTGTTTCTGGTCGACGGCGACAATGTCCGCATCCCCGTGCCGTCGATGCCCGGCGTCGAGCGCATCTCGGTCGACCAGGCGGTGCGCGACGCCGAGCGGGCCGCCGCCCTCGACATCCCCTGCCTCGCCCTGTTCCCCTACACGGACCCGGCGCTGCGCAACGAGACCGGCTCCGAGGCGCTCAACCCGGAGAACCTCGTCTGCCGCACCGTCCAGGCGATCAAGAAGGCGGTGCCGGACATCGGCATTCTCTGCGACGTCGCGCTCGATCCCTACACCAGCCACGGCCACGATGGGCTGCTCGCCGACGGCGTGATCCTCAACGACGAGACGGTCGACGTGCTGGTGCAGCAGAGCATCCTGCAGGCCGACGCCGGCTGCGACATCATCGCCCCGTCCGACATGATGGACGGCCGCATCGGCGCCATCCGCCAGGGCCTGGACGACGCCGGCCACGACGCCATCCAGATCATGGCCTACGCGGCCAAGTACGCCTCGTGCTTCTACGGCCCGTTCCGCGACGCGGTCGGCTCGTCGACCACGCTGACCGGCGACAAGCGCACCTACCAGATGGACTTCTGTAATTCCGACGAGGCGCTGCGCGAGGTCGAGCTGGATCTCGAGGAAGGCGCCGACATGGTGATGGTGAAGCCCGGGCTACCCTATTTGGATATAGTCCGGCGCATCAAGGATACTTTCTCGCACCCGACGTTCGTCTACCAAGTCTCTGGCGAATATGCGATGATCATGGCGGCCGCCAGCAATGGCTGGCTCGACGGCGAGAAGGCCATGGTCGAAAGCCTGATGGCCTTCAAGCGGGCGGGGGCAGACGGAATCCTCACTTACTTCGCGCCGCGCGTGGCGGAAAAGCTGAAGAAGGGCAGGTTGTTCTGACCGTTCGCTGAGAAAGAGGCTCCGCCCGCTCGGGCGTCCCTCGCCGTCGTGCCGCGACGCTCCCGCCTGCGCCCGCAGGCACCAGCGCGCGACTCGCTTGCGGAGGGGGGACATGCCGTACCGCAGTGCCGATGAACCTTATACCGGCCGCCGCAGGCCGGGCCGGCGCAACACGGGCCGGGAGCACGCCGGGCGCGGCTCGCGGCTTCTGATCGCGGGTCTCGTGGTCGCCGTCGGCGGCCTGGGGGTCTGGGTGGTGGCCGCCAACACGATCCTGAAGGCGCAGCCGACGCCGCTGCGCGACGTCGCCGCCGCCCTGGTGGCGGCCCGCGACGGTGCGCCACCCACCCTGTCGTCCCTCACGATCGCCTCCGTCGGAGCCGTGCCGGACATGCCGGCGCCGCCGGTTGCGGTATCGCCGCCGCCTCCGGCGGGAGCCGAGGCGGAGCCCGTCGCCGCGATCCCGGCGATCACTGCCGAGCCCACGCCGGACACGACGTCTCCGCCGAGCGGCGCGCCCTCTGCGATCGCCGTCGCCCAGCCGTCGCGGCCTGCCGCGGCGCCCGCCGACCCCGGCGCCTCCGCCGAGACCGCCGACATCACCGCGGCGCCCCCACCCGTGACCGTGCTGGCCTCGGCCTCGACACACGACGTCACCGGCGCGCTCGGCGCCCCGCCGCTGGCGGCCGGCCTCTCCGATATGGCGGACGACGGCGCGGCCGCCCCGCTCGACGGCGCCGTGCCGCTCCCGCGCACCCGCCCGTCCGTGATCGGAGTCCCGCTGCCGCGCCCGCGCCCGGAGATCGCCACCGAGGCCTCGTCGGCCCCGGTGATGACGCTGCAGCCGTGGGAGATCGAGCGCAACCAGCCGCTGTGAGGCGGACGCCGCCCTACTCGATCGCCTTGACGGTCTGGATGCGCTCCGGCTCGTAGCCGTTCGCGGCGAAAGCCTCGACGATCTCGCGGCCGTGGGCGCGGTCGCGCGCCTCCACGGTCACGTCGACCTTGGCGCCCTTGGCCGGCACGTCGAGAAACAGCCGGTGGTGGACGACCTCGAGGATGTTGGCGCCGTGCTCGCCCAGGAGCGTCGCGATCGCGCCGAGCACCCCCGGGCGGTCCGGAATCGTCAGCCGGATCGAGACGATGCGCGACTGGCGCTCGAGCTCGCGGACCATGATCGAGGCGAGGATGCGCGGGTCGATGTTGCCGCCGCACAGAACGAGCCCGACCCGCTTGCCGCGGAACCGCTCGGGCCGCGCCAGCATGGCGGCGAGGCCGGCGGCGCCGGCTCCCTCGGCCATGGTCTTCTGCAGCGTCAGGTAGGCGTTGACGGCCTGCTCGAGCTGCGCCTCGTCGACCAGCACGATGTCGGAGACGAGCGCCTCGATGATCGGCCGGGTGAGCCGGCCGACATTCTTGACCGCGATGCCCTCGGCGAGCGTCGGCCCGCCGACCGGCCGCGTCTCGCCGCTGATCGCGTTGCGCATCGCCGGATAGAGCGTCGCCTCGACCCCGACCACCTCGATGTCCGGCTTCACGCCGCGCGCCGCGACGGCGTTGCCGGAGATCAGGCCGCCGCCGCCGATCGGGATCACCAGCGTGTCGAGGTCCGGCACCGCCTCGAGCATCTCGAGCGCGATCGTCCCCTGCCCGGCGACGATGTCCGGGTCGTCGTAGGGATGGACCAGGGTGAGCCCCTGCTCGGCGATGATCGCCTCGGCGCGGCGCTGCGAGTCGGCCAGCGTCTCGCCGTCCAGCACCACGGTGGCGCCGAACGCCTTGGTGGACGCGACCTTCACGAAGGGGGTCGTCTCCGGCATCACGATGGTGGCCGGCACGCCGAGCCGCTGGGCGTGATAGGCGACCGCCTGGGCGTGGTTGCCGGCCGACATGGCGATGACGCCGCGCGCCCGCGCCGTGTCGTCGAGCCGCGCCAGCTTCACATAGGCGCCGCGGTCCTTGAACGAGTTGGTGACCTGCAGGTTCTCGTACTTCACGAACACCTCGGCCCCGGTGAGGGCCGAGAGCCGCGGCGCCGGCAGCATCGGGGTGGCGATCACCTGCCCCTTCAGCAGCTTTCGCGCGGCTTCGACGGCGGCGAGCGTCACGGCGGGGCTCATGGCTGCGTCCTCACGATCCCGATAGTCGCCGCGGCGGGGCCGCGCGCCCCACTTGCGGGGGTGGTCCGGCACGGCCATCTGGATGGGCGCCGGTCTTGCGCCGGCCGAAAGTCCTTGTCGACCAGGACCCTTGCGAGGAGCCCCATGGCGTACTCCGAGCTGCCCCGTTCCGCGCCGCCGCTGCTCGACCCGTTCCGGGATCCCGAGCGATTCGAGGGCGTGCTCATGCGCCGCGTCATCGCGTTCATGATCGACGTCGTCATCCTGTTCGTTCCGGTGGCCGTGGCCACGATCGCCGTCTTCCTGTTCGGGATCGTGACGTTGGGCCTGGGGTGGGCGCTGTTCTGGCTCGCCGGTCCGGCGACCGTGATCTGGGCCCTTCTATACTACGGAACCACGCTGGGCGGGCCGGAAACCGCCACTTGGGGCATGCGCATGGTCGACCTGCAGATGCGCCAGGGCGACGGGGCGCCGTCGACCTTCCTCCTCGGGACCGTACACGCCGTGCTGTTCTGGGTGTCGGTGTCGGCCCTGTCGCCGCTCGTCCTGCTGGTGTGCTTTTTCAATCACCGGCGACGCCTTCTCCATGATATCCTGCTCGGTACCGTTGTGATCAACAACGGGTCGCGGGCGGCGCGCCTGCGAGCGGCCGGCCTCGGATACTGACGTGTCCGGGACACCGGATGGAGTTCGGTCGCGGAGCGGCACTGGATACTGAAGGCACTGGTTGCTGAAGGCGATGATGGTCTGCGGGGTGGGCGTCGGCGCCCGGGTTGCAGAGGGGAGCGCCGGTCGAAAGTCGTCGAATCCGGGTCGAGCGGAGCGGCCGGCATCGGCTCGCCTGCCTGCTGGCGCCCTGCCGGCCGGCGCGAGGTCCGCCGCGTGACCCAGCATTCCCGCGACACGCCGCAATTCTACCTGACGGCGCCGTCGCCCTGCCCGTATCTGCCGGGCCGCGAGGAACGCAAGGTCTTCACCCACCTGGTCGGCGAGCGCGCCGGCGACCTCAACAACCTCCTCACCCATGGCGGCTTCCGCCGCAGCCAGTCGATCGCCTACCGGCCGGCCTGCGAAGGGTGCCGCGGCTGCGTCTCGGTGCGGGTGCTGGTCGACGAGTTCCGGCCCACCCGCAACCTGCGCCGGGTGCTGGAGCGCAACCGCGACCTCGCCGGCGAGATGCGGGTCGCGGTGCCGACCTCGGAGCAGTACGGCGTCTTCCGTGCCTATCTGGACGCCCGCCACCAGGACGGCGGCATGGCCGACATGACGGTGCTGGACTACGCCATGATGATCGAGGACAGCCATGTCGACACCCGCCTCGTCGAGTATCGGCGGCGCGGCGGCGAGCACGGCTTCGGCCGCCGCGGCGAGCTTCTGGCCGTCAGCCTGACCGACGTCCTCAAGGACGGGCTGTCGATGGTCTACTCGTTCTTCGAGCCGGAGGAGGCCGGCCGCTCGCTCGGCACGCTGATGATCCTGGACCACATCGCCCGCGCCCGCGCCATGGGCCTCGCCTATGTGTATCTGGGCTACTGGGTGAACGGCTCGCGCAAGATGGACTACAAGGCCCGCTTCCTCCCCCAGGAGCGCCTCGGCCCCGAAGGCTGGGACCGCATCGAGGCGTGAGCCGGCGATCTGCGCGAGGCGCTATCGAGTTCGCTGACGACCACCGGGAGTTCGGCCCCGTGCCCCGGACAAGGCGTATCGGGCCGACGGCCCGATACGCCGCAGAGCCGGGCCCAGGGGCGCCGCGACGGGCTTCGCCGTCGACCCGCGACAGGTCCCCACCGCTCCGTGCCTGGGCTCCTGGGTCCCGGCTCGCGCTGCATCGCTTCGCGCTGCAACGCGTCCGGGACACGAGGCACTCGGCCTCGGCAGCCTTTCGAACCGCGCTACCGCCCGTAGCCGCCGCGCATCCCACCGCCGGACGAGCCGATGCCGCGCATGCCGCCCCCGGTCGGTCCGGACGGGCCGTGCGAGTGGCCGCCCGGGGTGACCCGGCTCGGGCCCGGGCCGTAGGACGGCCGGCGGATCATCGAGCCGATTCCAATGCCGATCCCGATGCCGAGGGCCGCGGGCGGCCACTCGCA
>NZ_NHSK01000181.1 GCF_016653355.1 Rhodoplanes elegans
CGTTCACGTCGGCCGCGATGGCCGCGACCTGGTCCTCGCCGGCCGCCTTGATGCGCTCCAGCTCGCGCATCAGCACGCCGATGCGGGCGACGGCGGCGGCCGCCTCGACGTCACTCTGCGGCACGGGCAGTTGCGGGGCCGCCACCTTGGTGCGCTTGGCCATCGGTCTCGTCCTTCGGTTCGGAGGTGGGTTCGTCCGCCGGTTCGGCGTATTCGTAGCCGAGCCCCTGCAGGGCCTCGGCGAGGGCATCGGAGAGGGCCGCGGCCGCAGGCTCGAGCTCGGCGATGCGGTCTCGCGCATCGCCGTCGCGAGGCCGCTCTGCGCATCGGCGCAGCTCGTCGAGCTGGGCGAGGAGCCGATAGGTGCCGGCGGCGACGTGTTCGAGCGCGACGGCCCGGGCCGCGACGGCGACGACCTCGTCGACCGACAGGTCGATTGCGGCGCGCCAGGGATCCGCGGCGCCCATCACGCGCTCGGCCGCGGCGACCGCGTCGGCATCCTGCCAGCGGTCGGCCCGGGCGAGTTCGGCCAGGATCATCTCGCGCGCCGTCGCAAGGCGGCGCGCGAAGTCGGGATCGCTGTCGCGCAGCGCCTGGCCCTTGTCGGCGCCGTGCATGATCGACGTGTGATCACGATCGCCGAGCAGCCGACCGATCGCCGGGAAGGTCAGCGTCGTCATCTCGCGCGCCAGCAGGCAGACGGCGTGCCGCGGCTGACACAAATCGCCGGTGCGCCGCAGGCTGCGGATCTTGCTGCTCGGGATGCCGAAGGCGTAGCCCACGGCGCGCAGGATCATCCGGATGCTGACGGTGCCGCTCATGCCGCATCGCCTCCGAACGGGCGCTCGACGACGCGCTGGGCGGCGCGGTGCGGCTTCGGGAACAGCACGACGTTCGGGATGCGGCCGCTCGCGACCGCGACCAGCGTGTCGAACTGCGCGATGGTGAGGGCCTGCAGTCCCTGCGCGGCGACCACCTGCTCGGCGAGCATCTGGCGCGCGGCATCGTCGAGCATCGCCTCGCGCGCCGCCTTCAGATCGGCTTCGAGACGCTCGGCCAGCTCGGCGCAGGAATGGAGCGACGCCTCGAAGGCCTCCTTGCCATCCTGCGTGATCTCGTGCGTGCCGGCCTTGATGGCGCCCATCCAGTAGGCGAGCCGCAGGATCTGCTCGGACAGCGGGGGTGCGGGGATCATCCGGCCTCTCCCTTGAGGCGCGAGTGCGGACAACCGGCCCGGCAGGCACGATAGAGGCGCGCCCGGACCGAGGACGTCGCGGCGAAGCCCTTCGCCTGCTCGTCGAGGCAACGGTCGCGGGCGATGTCGCCGAGCACCGGACACTCGACCGTCACGCCCATCAGGGCGCCGGCGACCTTCTCCTGGATGCGGGCGAGATCGCCCGGATAGGTGCGCGACAGCACCTGAGAGACGACGGGCGGCGAGTAGCCGATGCGGGCTGCCGCGGCCGCGCCGGAGGTGCGGTTCGCCTCCTCGGCGAGCGCCTGCACCCAGGCCGGCAGATCGGCGCCCCAGGCGGCGCTCGCACGTGCGAGGAAGTCGTGCTTCGGCGGCTTCACGAGGACACCTCCTCGGCCGCGGCTGCGCCCATCACGGCATTGCGGTTCGGATCAAAGACCACGTGGGCGCGCAGGATCCGCGGCGCCTTCGGACCGGTGTTCATGCCGGGCTTGAGCTTCCAGACGGCCAGCTTGCCGGGGCCACCCGGGACGACGGCGACGAGATACCCGGCCGCCACTAGCCGCGCGACATAGGAGCGTCCGGTGAGCGCGCCGATGATCAGCTCGTCCGTCGAGGCAGCCATCGCGAGCTCGGGCCAGGTGAACTGGCCGAGCTGGCGCATCGCATTCCACAGCTGCTGTTGTGCGGAAGGCGGCGCCTGCGTGCCGTCGCGCCGCAGCCGCGGCGTGACCGTCGGGCTGGTGATCAGGCGATAGGTGGCCGCGCCGGACGGCCGCCGGATATCGACCCTGGCGATGCCGCCCGCGACCAGCCGGCGGACGAAGTCGTGGATGTTCGACTTGATCGCGTTGCTGGCGCCGTCGATGTCGGAGACCGTCCACGAGCCGCGCTTGTCCAGCTCGCGGATCACGGCCCAGAAATGATCGTGCCCGCGCGGAATGACGACCGGGACCGTGTGCGCCTTCGGCGATGCTTTGACGGGCGTGGGCATCAGGCGCTCCGTCGCATTGCGTCGGCGGTGCGCGGCGTCGGCGCCTTCGACGTGAAGAACGCGGTGCCACCCCAGGCGGCACGGTCGATCGTGGTCAAACCGCGGTTCCGCGCCAGCTCGGTCACCCGGGCGAGGTTGACGACGATGCGCCGGGCTCGCCCGTCGGACTGCTTCCTGATCTCGTCGAGCAGATCGGGCGTGATGGTGACGCGCGGGCAGAATGCGGCGGCGAGCGCCGCCGTGTCGTCGAGATCGCAAGGCAGCGCCGGCATCCAATCGAGCACGCGGTTATGGACGCGCTCGTGCTGGGCGAGCTTCGCCGGCAGCCGTTCCTCGCCGATCAGGATCACGGGGCAGCTTGCAACCTCTCCGATCTCGCGCACCAGCTCGATCATCCCTTTGTCGACCAGCTTGTCGGCCTCGTCGACGATCAGCGGGCGGCTGGGGTCTTCTCCGAGCAGCGCCTTCACTTGATCGGCCATGTCGGCAATGGTACCGCGTGCCTGAACGCCCAGCTCGAACAACATCGACTTCACGAGTGTCTTGCGCGTCCAGCTCTCGCCGACCTCGACCCGCACGGCGCGCGTCTTGTTCTGCGCGAAGATCGAAGCGTAGGTCTTCCCGTAGCCGGACGGGCCGTGACAGACGCCCATGTTCGGAAGGTGCGGCTGGCGTTCGATCAACGTCGTGACCAGCGCCATGAAGGCCGCGACGTTCTTCAACGGCACCTGTCCGCTCACGTGTCCCTTGACGCCCGTGGCCGTGCTCGACATCCTGTCCTCCTTCAAACGTGGTTTCGCCCCGTCGCGTCGTGCCAGGACGCGGCGGGGCTCTTCGTTCCGACCGCATGCGCACCGTCGCCCGCGAGCGGATCGCAGAAGTCGTAAGTGAGCGCGAAGCCCTTGAACTCCGGGCCGGCTCGGTAGCCGCCGAGCCACATCGCCTCGTCGGCCGCGACCGGCTCGCCGGCAACGATCCGGGCGATCAGATCGAGGGCGCGCTTCCAACGCTGGTGCGGCGTCTCTTCGGTGCGCAGTGGGCGCACGACCTGATCCTCGGCAATCAGCCGCGCCTGCAGGGCGAGCACGTCGGCGGACGGTGTGGGCGGCTCGATCGAGCGCGGCGTCATCGCGTCGCGCGCCGCGGCGATCGCCGGCGTCTCGTGAGCCTCGGTGCGCTTGGGCAACGTGATCACGTTGTTGGCGGCCGCATCGCGCTCGGCGACGGAGAGGACCCGCTCGATTAGGGCCGGGCCCTTGGTGATCTGCTTGATGGTCCGCCGCGCCTCGCGGGTCGCCTCGTCGAGGATCTCGGCCTGGGCGGCACGCCGCGCCGCCATCAGGGCCGCCGGGTCGAGGCCGGCCAGCTCGGGGCACAGGCCCTCGCCGACGAAGCGCCCGTCCTCCGCGTCGAAGGCGTAGATGCGGCCGGCGTCGGCCGGGTCCATGCGGACCAGCACGCGGTCGCCCGGCAGCGCTTCCATCACAACGTAGTGGAAGCCGTCGACCCGCACGCCGAGCTTCGTCACCTCGCGGAAGCCGTCGCCGCCGGCGACCGGCATCAAGAGGAGATCGAGGGCGCGCGGATCGACGGTGCGGATCGGCCGCTTGGAGGCGGCGGCGGCGAGCCGGGGCGTCGTCTTCAGCGCGGCGTGCTCGCGCTCCGCGTAGACGGTGTCGACCCAGCGGTCGACCATGGTCTGCAGCGCGGCGCCGGTGAGGCTCACGCCGAAGGTCTCGGCCGTCTCGGCGCCGAGGTTCTTCGCGAAGCTCTGCCGATCCTCGAGGCGCTTGCGGTCGGCGACCGAATGGCCGACGAAGCCCGGCAGCAGCGTCGCGCAGTCGTGCTGGAACGTCTTGATGACGCGCTCGACGAAGGCCTTCTGCTGCGGCTGGTACGGGTCCGACAGCTCCATCTCGATGCCGAGCGCGGCGAACAGGCGCTGCGTGTCGCGGGCGACGAAGTCGGAGCCGTTGTCGGTCTTGATCTTGTCGGGCACGCCCCAGGCGAGGATCGCCTTGCGGATCAGCAAGGCGACGGCCGAGGCGCGCGGCGTGCGCGAGACGTAGAGCACGGTGCGCCGGGTCGCGATGTCGATCGCGGCGTAGATCGTGTGGCGGCCGTCGATGCACAGCGCGTCGACCGGCGAGGCGTCGATCATCCACAGCGTGTTCGGCTCGACGACCCAGCGATAGGAGCCGACGCCGGACGGCGCCAGGTGCGAGCGATAGCGGTCCGGATTGGAGAGCTTCGTCAGGGCGACGTGCTCGTCCTGCTTCAGCTTCGCGACAGCGTGCTGGATGGTGCGCACCGGCGGGACCGGCACGGCCTTGCCGGCGCCGAGGTCGAGCGTGTCGCCGAACTCCGAGCGGATCAGCTGGCGCAGGTGATGCGCCGAGAGGTGCGGATTTTGCGCGAGCAGCGCCAGCAGGAAGGTTCGCACGCGGCCGCCGGCGGCCTGGTCGAGGACGCCCTTGCCCTTGCGGGCCGCGGCGCGGTCGACGGCGAGCGCGTCGGCCTGACCGGTCGCGCGGGCGGCGCGCCAGCGCGCCAGCGAGCGCGGCGACAGCGTCGGGACGATCTCGCGGATCCACGGCTCGATCGTCAGCGAGCCGGTGTTGTAGGCGTCGACGAAGATCTTGGTGCGGGCCGTCTCGGAGAGCCGCTGGCCGAGGCTGAAGGCGTGATAAGCCGCGACGATGGCGAGCCGCGCGTCGCGCTCCAGCGCGGCGCGGTCGGAGAGATCGCGGCTCGGGGACGGTGCGGTCGCGGGCGGCGCCGGCACGTCGGCGACGCCGATGGTCCGGTGTCGGCGCTCGTAGGCGATGCGGGCGAGCGGCGGCAGGAGGGCGACGTTGAACTCCATACCGCCGCCCCGGCCGGATCGGCGTCGGGCATAGGCGAGGCTCTCGGCCCAGCCCTCGCGGCCGGCGAGAAGCTGAAAAGCCCGCTCCGTGTTCGGAAGACCTGGCAAGGCCTCTTCGGCCAGTTCGCGCGCGGTGAGCCACTCCTTCATCGCCGCGCCTTCCACTGGGCGTCGGCGGCTTCGATCTCGCGGTCGAGTTTCTCGCGAAGCTCGCGAGCCTTCTCGCGCCGCAGCAGCGCCTCGTACTTCGCCTCGATCACGATCAGGCCGGCATCGTTGAGCAGCGTGTTGAGTGGGCGGACATCGCCCGTCACCAACACGAGCGCGGCGAGGCGCTGCGCCGAGATCGCGTGCGGCTTCTCGGGGCTCGCATAGGCGTCGAGCATCGCCTTGGAGACGCGCTCGCCGAGATGCTCGGTCATTGCGGCTGCGATCTCCTCGCGGGAGCGGCCGCACTCGTCGAGCGTCTTGGCGATCGCGCGAGACAGACGCCGCGCCGGGGTCCACGCCTTGACCTCGTCGGCTGCGAAGCGCGGCACCACC
>NZ_NHSK01000182.1 GCF_016653355.1 Rhodoplanes elegans
CCTCACCCCACCCCTCTCCCCGCGTGCGGGGAGAGGGAGCGCGCCCGTCGTGCGGGCGCGCCGTGCCTCTCGCTCACGCCTTGCTGAGCGTGCGGTAGTCGAGCTGGCGGTGGAACCAGTAGCGATAGCCGGAGACGTTCTTCTGCATCGCCGCGTTGAGATAGGGCTGGAACAGCGGGATGCGCGGCACGTCGTCGAACGCCTTGGCGACGAAGCCCTTCACGTCGCGGTCGTAGGCCGCGGTGTCGCCTTCCGCCGCCGCCTTGCGGGCGGCGTCGATCAGCGCATCCATGTCCTTGTTCTGGTAGCTCATGGTGTTGAACAGCGAGTTCTGGCCGTGATAGCACCAGAAGAAGAAGTACTCGGGATAGTCGAGCCAGCCGGAGAAGAAGTTGGAGATCAGCGGCATCTCCTTCTTGGTCATCTCGGCGCGCCAGCTCGAGCCCGGCACCTTGTTGATGGTCGCCTTGATGCCGATCTGGGCGAGGCTCTCCTGCACCAGCACGCACAGCGGCTCGTTGACGGCGGCGAAGCCGAGGTCGAAGGAGAGCGTCGTCTCGAAGCCGTTCGGCAGGCCGGCCTTGGCGAGCAGCGCCTTGGCCTTGGCGAGATCCGTGACATAGCCGTGCGGCTGCGGCCAGGCGGTCGTAAGCGCCGCGCCCTCCGGCGCGCCGAACATCGGCTTGGCGAGGCCGAACATCACCGCGTCCATGATCTTCTGATACGGAATCGCGTAGGCGACCGCCTGCCTCACCTCGAGCTTGTCGAAAGGCGGCTTGGTCACGTTCATGCCGATGTACTGGATGCCGTTGCCGATCGGGCTCGACACCACGGCCACCTTGCCGGCCTGGTTCAGCTCCACGAAGTCCTTGTTGGGCAGGTCGAACGAGATGTCGGCGTCGCCGCGCTCGATCAGGGCGCGCCGGTTGCCGGCGGACGGCACCATGCGCCACACGATGCGCTTGATCTTGGGCAGCGGGCCGCCCTTCCAGGATTCGTTGCGCTCGTAGATCACCTCGGTGCCGGGCGTCCACTTCGTCACCTTGTAGGCGCCGCCGCCGGCCGTGTTGGCCTTGGCGTAGTCCATCGCCCACGGGTCCTTCTCGGTGGCGTTCTTCTTCATCAGCTCCGCGTTGAAGATCGACGGCACGATGACGGCGATGTCCGGCATCGTCAGCTTGTCCTTGCGGGTGAAGTCGACCCGGAACGTGTGGTCGTCGACGACGACGAACTGCTCGGGCTTCTCCAGCGAGCCGGCCTTCATCTGGAAGGTCGGGAAGCCGCCGACCGTGACGGCGCGGTCGAACGACCACTTCACGTCCTTGGCCGTCACCGGCGTGCCGTCGTGGAAGGTCGCGTCCTTGCGCAGCTTGAAGGTCGCCGACGTGTCGGTGACGTTCCAGTCCTCGGCCAGCTCGGGCGTGTACTTGTCGCGGTCGTAGGAGGCGACGCCGTTCTCCAGCGTCTTGGTGCCGTGCGAGATCAGCCGGTCGTAGCAGTTCCAGGCGACCTCGTAGCCGGGACGGTTGGTGCCGAAGCCGTGGATGTCGAGATTGTTCGGCCCGCTCTCGGAGACCAGCAGCAGCGTCTCGTTCCGGGCCTGGGCCTTCGCCTCCGACCAGATCGCCGGGGCCGGGAGCATGCTGCCGGCCGCCAGGGCCGTCATCGACTTGAGGACGTCACGACGCTTCATTCTCGTTCTCCGAATGGCAGGGCGGGGGCGCGGGGTGCGAGACATTCCGCAAGCCGCGTGCCAACTCGGCCGAGGCGCCGCATCGTCCGCGCAACCGCCTGACAGAACGAGAAAAGGTTCGGCCGGAGCGATGCCCGCCAAGGGCCGGCGACCGGGCCGGGGTGCTCCGGATTGCATACAGGAGGCGGCGATATGGCTAATGAGTAGGCAAATGCAGGCGCGCCGCCGCGACCTGGGGAGGCCACCGTCGCCGCCGGTCACAATCGTCACATCACTGTAATACGAGCGGCCTAGGCGAACGTCCGGACCCCGGCCGCGGTCGCGGCGCGTCATCGGACGGTCGCCGGCGCGCGGCGGGGCGCACATGGAGATCTCGCGATGCGCGTTCGCCGCCTCGGCGCCCTTCTCGGCGCCCTCGCCCTCGCCTTGCAGCCGCTCACCGCCGCCGCGCTCGACGCCCGCTACACCGACGCCGACGGCGACCTCGTCGCCGACACGCCGACCGATCCCAAGCAGTGGGTCGACCCGTCCACTCTCGTCTTCGCCTACACGCCGGTCGAGGATCCCGCCGTCTACGCCAAGGTGTGGGACGGCTTCCTGCGCCACATGGAGAAGGTGACGGGCAAGAAGGTGCAGTTCTTCCCGGTCCAGTCCAACGCCGCCCAACTCGAGGCGATGCGGGCGGGCCGCCTGCACGTCGCCGGCTTCAACACCGGGTCGAACCCGATCGCCGTCAACTGCGCCGGCTTCGTGCCCTTCGCCATGATGGCTTCGCTCAAGGGCGAGTACGGCTACGAGATGGAGATCATCACGCATCCGGGCTCCGGGGTGACGAAGCCCGAGGAGATCCGCGGCAAGAAGATGGCGTTCACGTCGCAGACCTCGAACTCCGGCTACAAGGCCCCGTCGGCGCTGTTGCGCGAGAAGTTCGGGCTCGAGCCCGGCAAGGACTACGAGCCGGTGTTCTCCGGCAAGCACGACAACTCGGTCATCGGCGTCGCCAACAAGGACTATCCGGTGGCGGCGATCGCCAACTCGGTGATGCTGCGCATGCTGGCCCGCAACGTGGTCAAGAAGGATCAGCTCGTCTCGATCTACAAGTCGCAGACCTTCCCGACCACCGGCTACGGCATGGTCTACAATCTGAAGCCCGAGCTGGCCGCCAAGGTGAAGGAGGCGTTCTTCTCGTTCGACTGGACCGGCAGCGATCTGCTCAAGGAGTTCCAGTCGACCGAGCCGCCGCAGGAGAAGTTCATCCCGATCACCTTCAAGCAGCATTGGGAGGTGGTGCGCGACATCGACAAGGCGATGGGCGTCTCCTACGACTGCAAGGGCTGATCCGACGAGCACTGTCACGGGCGAGAGTGGAGCCGGCATGCTGCGGATCGAGGGCTTGCGAAAGCAGTACCGCACCGGCGACGCCGCGCTGCGCGGCGTCGACCTCGTGGTGCCGGCCGGCGAGGTGATCGGCCTGATCGGCCCGTCGGGCGCCGGCAAGTCGACCCTGATCCGCTGCGTCAACCGGCTGGTCGAGCCGACCTCCGGCCGCATCCTGCTCGGCGACGACGAGGTGACGGGCGCGTCGCGCCGCGCGCTGCGCCGCCTGCGTCGCCGCATGGGCATGATCTTCCAGGAGTTCGCACTGGTCGAGCGGCTCACCGTGATGGAGAACGTGCTGGCCGGCCGGCTCGGCACGGTGCCGTTCTGGCGGAGCCTGACGCGCCGCTTCCCGCCCGACGACGTGCGCAACGCCTTCGCGACGCTCGACCGCGTCGGCCTCCTCGATCACGTCGACAAGCGCGCCGACGCGCTCTCCGGCGGCCAGCGCCAGCGCGTCGGCATCGCCCGCGCGCTGCTCCAGGGACCCGACCTCCTCCTGATCGACGAGCCGACCGCGAGTCTCGATCCGAAGACGTCGCGGCAGATCATGCGGCTGATCGGCGAGGTCTGCGCCGAGCGTCGGCTCGCCGCGATCGTCAACATCCACGACGTCGCGCTCGCCCAGATGTTCCTCGGCCGCATCGTCGGGCTCAAGGCCGGCGAGGTCGTCTACGACGGGCCGTCGTCCGGGCTCGACGCCACGGTGCTGACCCGCATCTACGGCGAGGAGGACTGGACCCGCACGGCACGCGCGGGCGAGGCCGAAGCGGAGGACGACGGCGCAGCGCCGGCGCCCGCCGTCTCGCCCGCGGCCGCGCCCGTGACATCGATGGCCGCGCTGCGCGCCGCCGCCGAGTGACGCCGTGACGCTCGCCGCCACCTCCTATCCCGATCGCTGGCGCCGCCCGCCCTTCATCGCGCGGCCGTGGCTGCGCGTCGTCCTCTACGGCGGCGCGTTGCTCTATCTCGTCGTCGCGGTCGGCTCGGTCGAGGTGAACTGGACAAGGCTCGCCGAGGGGATTTCGCGCGGCGCTCGTTTGCTCACTGGCTTCATGAGCCCGGACTTCGCCAGCCGCTGGGACGACATCGTCCTCGGCATGCGCGAGAGCCTCACCATGACGGTGACGTCGACGGTCGCCGGCATCCTGCTCGCGATCCCGATCGGCGTCGGCGCCGCCCGCAACCTCGCGCCGCTGCCCGTCTATCTGGTCTGCCGCGCCGTCGTCGCGCTGTCGCGCAGCTTCCACGAGGTGATCGTCGCGATCCTGTTCGTCGCCATGGTCGGCTTCGGGCCGTTCGCCGGCTTTCTCACCTTGACGATCGCCACCATCGGCTTCATCGCCAAGCTCCTGGCCGAGGACATCGAGGACATCGACCCGGCGCCCGTCGAGGCGATCCGGGCGACCGGTGGCTCGTGGCTGCAGCTCGTCGACTATGCGGTGCGGCCGCAGGTGATGCCGCGGCTGATCGGCCTGTCGCTCTACCGGCTCGACATCAATTTCCGCGAATCCGCCGTGGTCGGCATCGTCGGCGCCGGCGGCATCGGCGCGACGCTCAACACGGCGCTCGATCGCTACGAGTACGGCAGCGCCGCCGCGATCCTGCTCCTGATCATCGCCATCGTGATGGCGGCCGAGTACGGGTCCGGCCTGGTGCGCAAGAGGATCCAGTGATGCCGGTGAGCTCCGCCATCGACGGCACGCCGATGTGGCGGCGCACCACGCGCAGGCGCGCGCTCGTCGGCTGGGTCGCGTGGCTCCTGCTGGTCGCGCTCGTCGTCGCCGCCTGGGAGGAGATGACGCGCGACACCATCTGGGCCTTCGTGTGGGACGCGCCGCGCCAAGCCGTCGACATCGGTGCCCGCATGGTGCCGCCGCGCTGGTCCTATCTCGGCGAGCTTCTGCGCCCCTTGTGGGACACGCTGGCGATCGCGACGCTCGGTACGCTGCTGGCGCTGCCGATCGCCGTGCCGGTCGCCGTGCTGGCCGCCCGCAACACGACGCCGAGCGTCGCGCTGGTGCGGCCGGTCGCGCTCCTGATCATCGTCGCGTCGCGCTCGATCAACTCGCTGATCTGGGCGCTGCTGCTGGTCACGATCCTGGGCCCCGGCGTGCTCGCCGGCATCGTCGCGATCGCGCTGCGCTCGGTCGGCTTCATGGGCAAGCTGATCTACGAGGCGATCGAGGAGATCGACCCGGCGCCCGTCGAGGCCATGCAGGCGACCGGCGCCTCCGCCCTGCAGGTGATGGATTACGGCATCGTCCCGCAGGTGATGCCGGCCTTCGCCGGCATCACGGTGTTCCGCTGGGACATCAACATCCGCGAGTCCGCCGTGGTCGGCCTGGTCGGCGCCGGCGGCATCGGCCTGTCGCTCGAGGCCTCGCTCAACACGCTCGCCTGGTCGCAGGTGAGCCTGATCCTGCTCGTCGTCCTCGGCACCGTTCTGGTGAGCGAGTGGGTCTCGGCCAAGGTGCGGCACGCGATCATCTGAGGCGCTTTCCTCGGTCGTCCCGGGGCGGCGCGCAGCGCCGAGCCCGGGACCCATATCCCCTGCTTATCGTGCGCCACCGGCACTGGGGCTATGGATTCCGGGCTCGCGGGCCTGACGGTCCGCGCCCCGGAATGACGGTGATGCCTCACCCCGCGAGCTTCGCCCGCAGCGCCTCGAACCTCTCCACCTGCTCCGGGTCCATGCTGCGGTCCGGCAGACGGCGGACGAAGATCTTGAACATCGCCTCGCCGTCGCCGTCGAAGAACTGGATCGAGCAGCTCTCGCGACCCATGAACGGGCGGCGCACGAAGGCGATCGCCGTGCAGCGCTCGGCCTTGATGTGGCCGCCGATCGGGCTGTCGCCGTGCAGGTTGAAGTAGCCGCGGCCGAATTCTCCCGGCGGGATCGTGCCGGCGCATTCGAGCACGATGCTCGGCGTGTGGACGATGAACAGCATCGTGCCCCAGCCGGTCAGCTCGCCCATCACGTCGGCGAACTTTTCGGCCGGCGCGAACGTGCAGTTCGCCGCCGGCAGCATGCGGGTCGCCGCGAGCGTCGAGACGCCGTGCTGGCGGGCCAGCACCTCGAGGACGCCGTCCGGATTGGCGGCGAGCTGCGCCGCGAGCGCGTCGGGCGACGGGGCAGGGGCGGCGAGGGCCGTATCGGTCATGCGAGGCTCCTTGGAGGACATCGATGGCTGTGCGGCGCGGTCGAGCGCCGCGTAGAGGCCGCTGGTGAGATTGGTGATCCAGAACGCGCCGGCCGTGGTGGTGCGCAGCCGCTCGCTCCCGCCCTCGCTGTCGGGCGCGACGAGGCCGGCGTCACGCCAGTTGGCGACCAGCGGCGCCGCCGCCGCGGCGAAGCCGGGCGCGAGCGAATCGACGGCGGCGAGGTCGACACTGCCCCTCTCCAGCCCGGCCGTGATGGCCGCCTGGGCGGCGTAGCGGGCCGGCATGCGCGAGAGCCCTTCGACGGGCGCGCGACCCTCCGCCTGCAGGGCGCGGCGACGCTCGATCTCGATGACGTTGCGCCAGCGCACCCCATGCGCCTGGCCGCCGGCGCCGGGCCCGAAGGCGAGGCACGGCATGCCGCGCTTGATGCCGGCGTTGTAGACGTTGCGCTCGGCCGCGGACCGCACGAAATGCGACTGCGACACCTGGCGGAAGCCGTGCGCGGTAAGGCGCGCGACGCCGGCCGCGTAGGCCTTCGCCTGGCGCGCGATCGGGCTCGCCGGCGGCAGCTTGCCGGCCGCGATGGCGCGCGACAGCGGGCCGCCGCCCCAGATGTTCAGCGCATAGAGCGTGACGCCGTCGAGCCCCAGCGCGGCCACCGTGTCGAGATCGTGTGCCCAGGTCTCGTCGGTCTGGCCGGGCAGGCCGTAGATCAGGTCGCAGACGATTTTTGCACGACCGAGCGCGATCAGCTCGCCGATGGCGGCGCGCAGCTCCTCCTCGGCGAGCTTGCGGCCGAGCCGGCGGCGGATCGTCGTGTCGAAGCTCTGCACCCCGAGCGAGATGCGGTTCACGCCCGCGCCGATCGCCGCCACGGCCTTGGTCAGGCCGAAGTCGTAGGAGCGTCCCTCCAGCGTGACCTCGCAGTCCGGCGCGAGCGGCAGATGGGTGCGCAGTCCCGCGACCAGCCGGGCGAGCCCGGCGGCGGGCAGGCCGGTCGGCGTGCCGCCGCCGATATAGACGGCGGCGATCGGCGCCGAGGCGACCAGCGGCGTGGTCGCGCGCGCCGCCACCTCGGCGACGATGTCGTCGACATAGGCCTCGGCCGCCTCGGGGCGCCAGACGTTCTGGAAGAAGCCGCAGAACAGGCAGCGGCTCTGGCAATAGGGCACGTGCAGATAGGCGAGCGCCGATTCGTCGCGCGGCGTTTCGAACACCCGGGCCAGAACCGCCTCGGTCTCGGCCGGGTCGATCGCCGTGCTGCCGCGCCAGGGCGGCGCGAAGCTGCGGCCCGAGAAGGCTTCGGTCAGCGCGTCGCGGCCCGGCGGTACCAGGAAGGATTCGAGACTCTGCGGCGCCGAGGCCGGGTGGTCGCGCATCCCGCCGGAGGCGTGCCCGCCCCCGTGCGGATGGCTGCCGCTGTGCGGGTGAGCGCCGTAGGGGTGGCCGGCGTGCGGATGCCCGCCGGCCTGAGGATGCGCGTCGCCTGGATGACCGCCGGCGACCGGCCGTGTCGCAATCCGTTGCATTCCCCCCTCCGTGCGCCCGCTCAGCTCCGCGGGCGCGCGCCGCCGACCGGTCGCCCGGTGCGCGGCGTGATCATGTGCGGCAGCACGCAGGGCGTGCCGATCGGCAGGCCGCAGCTCGCCAGCTCCACTTCGAACACGCGGGCCAGCATCTCGGCCGTGATGACGGCCTGCGCGGGGCCCGACGCGGCGATGCGGGCGCGGTGCATCACCACGACCCGGTCGGCGAACGAGGCCGCGAGATTGAGGTCGTGCAGCACGGCGACGACGGCCGTGCCGGCCCTTGCGCGCGCCCGCGTCGTCGCGACGAAGTCGATCTGATGGCGCAGGTCGAGCGCCGCGGTCGGCTCGTCGAGCAGCAGCAGGCCCGGGCCGTGGTCGGCCTCGCCGCGGGCGAGCTGGACGAGGACGCGGGCGAAATGGGCGCGGTGCTGCTCGCCGCCCGACAGCGTCGTGATGATGCGGTCGCGGCACGGGAGCAGATCGACCTCTGCGAGCGCCGCTTCCACGAGGGCATCCGCCTGCGGCCCGCGCGCGTCGCCGGCCCCCATGCGGACGACCTCGTCGACCGTGAACGGGAACGCCACCGTGATGCTCTGCGACAGCACGGCGCGATGGCCCGAGAGCGCCTTCGGATGATAGCTCGCGAGCGGTGCGCCTTTCAGCGACACGCCGCCGGCGGCGGGCCGGATGTCGCCGGAGAGCACGCGTAGCAGCGTCGACTTGCCGGCCCCGTTGGGTCCGACGATCGCCACCGTCTCGCCGGGCGCGACGGCGAGATCGACGCCGTCGAGCAACGTTGCCCGTCCCGCCCGCACCGTCACCCCCGTCGCCGTGATCATGGTCATAGGCCCACCACGGCGCGCTGGCGCAGCAGGAGCGCGAGGAAGAACGGGGCGCCGATCAGCGCCGTGACGATGCCGACCGGCAGCTCGGCCGGCGCCGCGACCGTGCGGGCGATCGTGTCGGCGATCAGCAGCACGAGGCCGCCGAACAGCACGGCGGCGGGCAGCAGCATGCGATGCCCTGGGCCGATCACGAGGCGCAGCAGATGCGGCACCACGATGCCGACGAAGCCGATCACGCCGCTCGCCGCGACGGCGGCGCCGACCGCCGCCGCCATCAGCACGATGGCGAAGCGCTTCAGGTTCTCCACCGGCACGCCCATGTGGAACGCCTCCGCCTCGCCGAGCACGAGCAGATCGAGGCCGCGCGCGATCATCGGCAGCGAGACCAGGACGGCGGCCAGGAACGGCAGCATCGCCCACACCTTCGGCCAGGTGGCCCCGGCCATCGAGCCGAGCGTCCAGAACGTGATGTCGCGCAGCTGCCGGTCGTCGGCGAGGAAGATGAGGAGCCCGGTGCCGGCGCCCGCCAGAGCCGCGACGGCGAGCCCGGCGAGCAGCAGCGTCGCGATCGAGGTGCGGCCCTCGCGGGTGGCGATGCGGTAGAGCAGCGCCGTGACGCCGAGGGCGCCGACGAAGGCGGCGGCGGGGAGCGCCTCCAGGCCGACGATGCCGCCGAAGAGCTTGTCGCCGAGCACGATGGTCGTCGCCGCCGCGAGGCCGGCGCCGGCCGAGACGCCGACCAGGCCGGGATCGGCGAGCGGGTTGCGGAACAGACCCTGCATGATCGCGCCGGCGGTGGCGAGCAGCGCTCCGACCGCGACCGCCATGACGACGCGGGGCAGCCGGATGGAGAACAGGATCAGCCGGTCGCGGGCGATGTCGGCGGCGCTGCCGTCGGCGAGCCCGAGCGCGGCGAGGAGGCGGCCGGGCGGGATGCCCGCGGCGCCGATGCCGGCCGAGGCGACGGCGGCGACGAGGAGCAGCAGCGCGAGCCCGACGATCACGACCCCGCGCGGCAGCGCCCGCAGGCCCGGCGGACCGCTGCGCGCCACGAGGGCGGGATGGCGGGCCGCGGCCTCGGTCATTTGAGGCACGCCTCCAGCGCGGCGTCGTGACGGACCGCCATGGTGTCGGCGACCGGCGGCGACCCGGAGGCGGGCGGCGTTTCGGAGGCCGGCTTGGCGGCGGTGTCGCCGAATGCGGCGAGTCGCTCGGCGAGGTCGCGGACGGCGAGCGCGGTGCGCGGCCCGAAGCCGAGCAGATACTGGCCGTTCATCGACACGAACGCCTTGCCGGCGCCGGCCGGCGTCATCGCGAAGGCGGGCCGCGACAGCACGGCGTCGGCCGTGAAGGCCTGCCCCGGGCGCTCCATCATCAGCACCACGTCGGGCTTCGCCGCGATGATCGCCTCGTCGCCGACGGGCTTGTAGCCGGCGAGATCCGCCATCGCGTTCTCGGCGCCGGCCATGCGGATGATGCCGTCGGCGGCGGTGTCGCGACCCGCCACCATGGCGCGCTCGTTGACGAAGGAGAGGACGAACAGCACCCGCAGCGGCCGGCTCGCGGGGCGCGGCTGCCGGGCGACCGCGGCGAGCTCCTGCGCCACTGCGGAGGCGAGGCACTCGCCGCGCGAAGGCTCGCCGGCCGCCGCCGCGACGAGGCGGATCTTGTCGAGAATGCCGGTCGGGGTGAAGCGGTCCGGCACCTGCACGAACGGCACCTTGGCGGCGCGCAGCACGGTCAGCGCCTCGGGCGGGCCGGAGCCGTCGAGCGCCAGCACCAGCGACGGCGACATGGCCAGGATGCCTTCCGGCGAGAGCTGGCGCATGTAGCCGACATTCGGCTTGTCCTGGAGCGCGCTCGGCGGATGGATGCTGGTCGTGTCGACCGCGATGACGCGCGCGTCGAGCCCGAGCGCGTAGAGGATCTCGGTGACGGAACCGCCGATCGAGACGATGCGGCGCGTGTCCGTCACGCCGACGTCGCGGCCGGTCGCGTCCTTCACGACGATCTCGGCGGCGTGCGTCGGCGCGATGCCCGCGGAGAAGAGGCCGGCTCCGACCAGCATCGCCGCCGCGAGACGCCGGAGCCCCGGGCGCGTCCGTGTCATGGAAGCCTCACTTGGTCAGAATCAGCTTGTTCTGCGCCGTCAGCCGCAACCGGTAGGCGTCGGGCCCATGTGAAATGATGATCTCGCGGGTGGCGACGAACAGATCACGGCTCTCGATCCGATGGTCCACCACCGGCACGCTGCGTTCAGGGCGAGTGTCGTTCGCGGTCGCGGGGGTGGCGGAAACGGATCCTCGGTCGATCTCGGTGCGGTTCATCTCGGGGCCTGTTCCGCTCTGTACTGATTAGTCTTCGCGACTACTATAGTTTAGAGCCATTTTAGACTAAATACTCGATCCTTAGAGAGTTTCTAAACTCTCGTAGTCTTCCTTGACGTGCCGTAATACAGTCAGTTACCAAAGGCAAGTCTTAACCGCGGAACCCGAACGGGACCGCGACGTCTAGCCAGCAAGCAGCCGGTTCCCGGCTCGCCCGCCAGCCCGCGACGACAATCAGAACCGCGAGTGGGGGCTCACATGGTTGGACAGGGGCGGGGAGCCGGCAGGCTTCTGTTGGGAGCATCGACGATCGCGATCACGGCCGCGATGCTCGCGTCGTCGGGGACGGGCGCGCTCGCGCAGGCGGTCGAGTCGCTCGACGCCATCACGGTGACGGCAACCAAGACCGAGGAGAAGGCGATCGACTCGCTCGCGCCGGTCTCGACCGTGCGCATGGATCAGATCAATCAGATCCTGCCGAAGCGACTGTCCGATCTCCTGATCGCGGTGCCCGGCGTCGCCGTGCAGGACCGCGGCGACGAGCCGTCGACCTCGATCAACATCCGCGGCCTGCAGGACTTCGGCCGCGTCGCCGTGGTGGTCGACGGCGCCCGCCAGAACTATCAGCGCACCGGCCACGGCGCGAGCGGCGCCTTCTTCCTCGATCCCGAGCTGATCGGCGGCGTCGACATCGTGCGCGGCCCGACCGCCAACATCTACGGGTCCGGCGCCATCGGCGGCGTCGCCTCGTTCCGCACCAAGGACATCCAGGACGTGGTGCGGCCCGGCGAGCGGTGGGGCGCCGAGGGGCACACCCAGGTCGGCAGCAATCACGGCAGCGGTCTCGCCTCGGTGTTCGGCGGCGTGCACGTCAACCCGAAAATCGACCTGTTCGCCGGCGGCAGCTTCAAGAAGCAGGCGAACTACGACGACGGCTCCGGTACCGAGGTGGTCAACTCCTGGAACCAGGTGGGCAGCGCCATCACCAAGCTGACGGTCCGTCCAGCCGACGGGCACGAGGTGAAGTTCACCGGCATCTTCCAGAACTACCAGTACGACGCCGGCCAGCCGACCCGCACCATCGGCGGCGTCAGCAGCCGCGGCACCTCGGTCTACGCGACCGATCTCACCAACATCACGACGGCGGCGCGCTGGCGCTATCAGCGGCCCGACAACCAGCTGATCGACTGGGACGCCAACGTCTACTGGAACCGCACCGACTCCCAGCAGGTCAAGACGCAGCACATCTCGACCTCGGTGAGCTCGCCGTGCCCGGCCGGGCGGCCCGGCAACGCGGTCTCGGGCTGCGTCGGCGACGAGCGCAGCTATCTGCTCGACACGGTCGGCTTCGACGCCAACAACACGTCGCGCTTCGAGGCGTTCGGGTTCCGCCATGCCGTCACGGTCGGCGGCGACGCGTTCCGCGACACGGTCGAGACCTACGATCCGCGCGGCGTCTCGGACGTCACGACGCCGGGCGGCGAGCGCACCGTCGGCGGCGCCTTCGTGCAGGTGAAGAGCAACTTCGCGACCTGGCTCGAGGTGATCAGCGCGGCCCGCTACGACACCTACGAGCTCTCCGGCACGGGCGGCGGCTCGTCGGGCGACCGGGTGTCGCCGAAGGTCACGATCGGCGTGACGCCGATCGACGGCTTCACGCCCTACGTCACCTATGCCGAGGGCTATCGGGCGCCGTCGCTGACCGAGACCGTGATCAGCGGCGCGCACGCGCGCGCCAGCACGTTCGAGCCCGGCTTCCTGTGCAACGACGGGATCGTCGGCAGCTTCTGCTTCCTGCCGAACCCGAACCTCGCGGCGGAGGTCGGCAAGAACAAGGAAGCCGGCGTCAACCTGAAATACGACAACGTGTTCCTGGCCGGCGCGACGTTCCGCGGCAAGTTCAACGTGTTCCGCAACGACGTCTACGACTACATCGAGCTGACGAGCTTCGGCGGCACGCCGAGCCTGCCGCAGTACTACCAGTATCAGAACATCCCGCACGCCCGGATCGAGGGCTTCGAGGCGGAGACGATGTACGATACCGGCGGCTGGTTCGTCGGGCTCGCCGGCACGATCCAGCGCGGCAAGAACGTCGACACCGGCACCGGCCTGGTGCGCATCCAGGGCGATCGGCTGGTTACCACGGTCGGCGCCCGTTTCCTCGATCGCAAGATCACCGCGATGGTGCGCTGGGCCGCGGTCGCGTCCAACGACGACATCCCGGCCAACTACATCCCGGCGAGCTCCTACAACCTCGTCAACGTCTATCTCGGCTACCAGCCGACCCCCGACGTGCTGATGAGCTTCGGCATCGACAATCTGCTCAACCAGTACTACCGGCCCTATCCGATCGCGAAGAGCGCGGACGTCGGCGCCCAGAACGACCTTCTGTGGGCGTCGCCGGCACCCGGCATCACGTTCAAGGGCTCGGTCAAGATCCGCTTCGGAGGAGCCTGAGCCCGGACATGAAAGCCTCGCGTGCCCCCATCGATCCCCGGCACGGCCTGCTCACGGTCGTGCCGGGCCGCCTGTCCGATGCCGACGCCGCGTCCGCGGCTCCGCCCGTGGAGCTGCGGCGCGACACCGATCCACGCGGCGACGGAGCTTCGGCGGGCGAGGGGGCCACGCGAGGCGGGAACGTGGTGTCGCTCGCCCATGTGCGGGCGACCCGAGATCACGGTCCGGGTGGTCACGCGGCGCCGCCGCTGCCGCCGGTCGCGACGGACGACCGGGCCGTCGTCGGCGCCAAGGCCGGCTCGACGAGCCGCACGGCACTGGTGCTGCTCTGCTCCGTCGCGCTGCACGGGGCGGTCCTCGCCGCGTTCTTCCGCGACCCGCCGCCGGCCGCCAGCATCGGCCTCGAGGTGATCTCGGTCGAGATGGTTCTCGGCGCCGATCAGCTCGCCGGGCTCGCGCCCGATCCGGGCGACTCGGAGACGACCAGCACGGCCTCGACCGGCGAGCCGACACCGCAGCCCGACGAGAAGCCGCCCGAGAAGGTCGAGGAGCCGCCGCCGCCCGAAGAGGCGAAGCTCGAGCCGACGCCGGAGGA
Source organism: Rhodoplanes elegans (assembly GCF_016653355.1). GTDB lineage: Bacteria > Pseudomonadota > Alphaproteobacteria > Rhizobiales > Xanthobacteraceae > Rhodoplanes > Rhodoplanes elegans. The sequence goes on from NZ_NHSK01000182.1 coordinate 13,989, forward strand.
GCCGCCGCCCCCCGAGGAGCAGGTGG
>NZ_NHSK01000183.1 GCF_016653355.1 Rhodoplanes elegans
CCCCCCGACCCCTTTGGCGCGCACTTGCGCGCCAAAGGGGTCGGGGGTGGGGGGAGCGGCGCTTCCACGCGCACTTCCCCTGCCACTCACTCGCGCTGCTGGGGCTCGTCCTCCGAGCGGGTGGTCACGTGGCCGCAGCGCTTGCACTCGTAGGAGACGAGCGCCGGGTTCGCCCCGAGGCGCGGGAGGCTGCGGGCGAACTGCATCCGCGCGCCGCAGACGACGCAATGCGGATGGCGCGCATGACTGTCGTCGGAGGGTGTCATGGTCCGGCTCTGGGTTTCGAGGCGTATTCGAAATCCGAATTCGGCCGTGGCACAATTCAGGGCAGTTACCTAGTCCGTAAGCCCAATGCACATTCGGTCGGCAGTCGACTCCCGCCCAAGTCGTGCGCCGGTCTCGGCGGTGCGGCGAATCCGGGCGTGACGACGGCTCTGCGTGATCGATAATCAGAATCCGCGGCGCCAGAACCTGGATGTGAGAGCCAGGATCGCGAGCGCCCGACTTGTCATACCAACGGCCCTGAGCCCTGCCCCGTCATCCTGAGGTGCCCGGCGCAGCCGGGCCTCGAAGGATGCGGCCCCGGCCGTCGCCCTTCGAGGGCTGCGCTTCGCGCAGCCACCTCAGGGTGACGGTGAGAGTCAGTGCCGGAGGCCCTTGGTATCAGATCCTGGTGTCGCGTCGCCACGCGGCCGGCGTGGTGCCGACCTGCCGGCGGAACACGCGGGTGAGGTGCGCCTGGTCGGCGAAGCCGGCCGCCTGGGCGATCTCTGTCAGCGGCAGGGCCGAGCGCGACAACATTTCTTGGACGCGGCGGATGCGCGCCTGCATGTGCCACTGGTACGGCGGCACGCCGGTCGCCGCCTTGAAGGCATGGCTGAAATAGGACTGCGACAGGCCGGTGAGCGCCGCCAGCTCCTCCAGGCGAAGCCCGCGAAGGCAGTTCTCCTCGAGATAGGCGACGGCGCGGTCGAGCTGGCGCGGCGACAGCGCCGAGCGGCGGCGCGTCGGATCGGGCGCGAGCCGCATCAGGTCGATGAACAGCGCCGTGATCAGGCTCTCGCCGTAGACGTCGTGACGGGTATCGGGACCGCCGCACTCCTCGGCGATCAATCGGGCGAGCGAGAAGATCCGCGCATCGGTGAACTGCAGGCGCGGCGTCGCGAGCGCCGTCCGGTCGGGCGCCTCGCCGATCCGCGCCGACAGGGCCGCGACGTCGAAATGAATGTCGAGGTGGCGGATCCGCATCGCCGCGTCGACCCGCGACCAGACCGGCACGCCGGCCGGGACGAAGCTCATCGCATGCACGGCGGGCGGCGCCGGCCGCTCGGCCCCGCGGGCCGACAGCCGCAGCGCCGCGCCGCCCCCCGCGCGCTCCAGCACCACGAACAGCCGCGGATGCTCCGACACGTACTCGCCATGCGCCCCGGCCGCGCAGGCCGCGTGCCAGACATCGGCGACGGCGCCGGGCCAGCGCCGGAAGCGCAGATCCTCCAGCACCGCGATCCCTTCGATCCGGCTGGTCATGTTGGGCGTGAAAGCGGCGACCGCGGGGGCGGGGGCGAGCGTCATCGCGGGGGTCTCCCGGCCGGGCTCCGGCAGGTCCCGGAGCGTCGGCCAGTCATGATGGTCATATTTGGAAGTGTTCTGCCTTGTTTCGCGCGGAACACACGTTTTCATGAGTCTTATCCCGAAGGACAGGACCGTTCAACGCGGAGCAGGGATAGACAATCCGGCCGATATTGCTGTTGGTATCACGAGCCTCGACGAGGGGTGGGCGCGCGAGATTTGAATTAGAACAATTCTCGACTCGTGGCGGCCCGAGTACACGAATCGACGGGGTGTCATGTCCACGACCAAGACTGTTCTCGAGCGGCTGGCCTGCGGGGTCGCGCTGACCTGTCTGTTGCTGCCCGGTGCGGCCACGGCCCAGACGGCCGGCGGCGAGCTCGCCCCGATCTCGGTCGAGGCCGACCGGGTCGGCGAGTCGCCCACCGGCTCGGTGCAGGGCTTCGTCGCCACCCGGACCGAGACCGGCTCCAAGACCGACACGCCGATCCGCGAGATTCCGCAGTCGATCTCGGTCGTCACCCGCGACCAGATGGACCAGCGCGCCGTCACCAGCGTCACCGAGGCGCTGACCTACTCGGCCGGCGTCGTCGCCGCGCCCTTCGGCTTCGACCCGCGCTTCGACTCGCCGATCATCCGCGGCTTCCCCTCCGCCAACAGCCAGTATCTCAACGGCCTGAAGCTGATGCGCGGCACCGGCGACACCACCTCGATCGAGCCGTGGGGGCTCGAGCGCATCGAGGTGCTGCGCGGTCCCTCCTCGGTGCTGTACGGCCAGGGCAATCCGGGCGGCATGGTCAACCTGGTGAGCAAGCGGCCGACCTGGACCAGCTTCGGCACCGTGCAGGCGGAGGGCGGCAGCTACGACCGCTACACCGGCGCCTTCGACTTCGGCGGCCCGGTGCCGGGCACGTCGGAGTTCGCCTACCGGCTCACCGGTCTCGCCCGTGACGGCTCGGGCCAGACCGACGGCCTGCGCGACGACCGTCTGTACATCGCGCCGGCCGTGACCTGGCGGCCGAACGCCCAGACCAGCCTCACGGTGCTGGCCAACCTGCAATACGACCGGGCCAGCTCGCCGGTCGGCCTGCCGGCCGCCTACACGCTGTATTCCAACCGCACCGGCATCACCCTGCCGCGCAGCACCAATCTGGGCGACCCGAGCTTCGACGACTCGACCCGCACGCTGGCGAGCATCGGCTACGAGTTCGAGCACCGCTTCAACGATGGCTTGAAGTTCCAGCAGAACGCCCGCTACCTCTGGATTGGCTGGGATTATCAGAACCTCTACTTCAACGGCCTCACCGGCCCCGACACGGCGGCGCGCGGCGCCTCCTACAACGACGAGTCCTACGGCACCTTCACGATCGACAATCATCTGGAGGCGAAGTTCGCGACCGGCGCGCTCGCCCACACGGTGCTGCTCGGCGTCGACGTGCGCCGCCACACGCTCGACACGCTGGCCGAGTTCGGCACCGCGCCGTCCGTCAACGTGTTCGCGCCCGTTCACGGCGTCCAGATCAACAAGAACGTCTGGTACGCGGCCAAGACCGACGGCACGCTGACCCAGACCGGCGTCTACGCCCAGGACCAGATCAAGCTCGACAAGTGGCTGCTCACGCTCGGGCTGCGCCACGACTGGGCGTCGACCGACCAGACGACCCGCTACGTGCTCGGCGGCACCAGCATCACCCAGGACCAGAACGACCGCGCCTTCACGGGCCGGGCGGGCCTGACCTATCTGTTCGACAACGGGCTGGCGCCTTATGTCAGCTACGCCACCTCGTTCGAGCCGGTGATCGGCAACTACGCGCCGGCGCTCGGCGGCGGCGCCTTCAAGCCGTCCGAGGGCGAGCAGTGGGAGGCCGGCGTCAAGTATCAGCCGACCTGGTTCAAGGGCTTCTTCACGGCGGCCGTCTACGACCTCACCCAGACCAACGTGCTCACGTCGGAGCTGGTCGGCGGCGTCAGCCAGTCGGTGCAGACCGGCGAGGTGCACGTCAAGGGCGTCGAGATCTCGGGCCTCGCGAACCTCACCGAGGGGCTCGACCTGATCGCCAACTACACCTACACGGACGCCGAGATCACGGCCGGCCAGAACGCCGGGAAGCGGCCCGCCAACGTGCCCGAGAACGCCGCCAATCTGTGGCTGTTCCAGAACATCAAGACCGGGCTGCTGGCCGGCTTCGGCTTCGGCGGCGGCATCCGCTATGTCGGCAGCCGTTACGATCTCGACGCCAACACCAACCTGCTGCCGTCCAACATCCTGTTCGACGCGGCGGCGAGCTACACGACCGGGCGATACAAGCTGTCGCTCAACATCAACAACATCGCCGACGAGAAGTACGTCTCCGGCTGCGGCTTCTTCGGCTGCTACTGGGGCAACGGCCGCACCGTCACGGGCCGGGTCGCGTATACGTGGTGAGATCGAGGGGGCGTTCGATGCCTGCGCCCCCCTGCGTGGTCATGCCCGGCCTTGTGCCGGGCATCCACGAGCAGCGTTCGTGACGACACCGTGGAGGGCCGGGACGAGCTCGGCCATGATGGTTCGGGGTATGATCACGGTCCCCGGCCCATCAGCTCGCGGTCGGGCTCCTCGAGCCGGCGTTTCACGAACGGGCGCTCCAGCCCGTACAGGCTGTAGGGGTTGCGGCAGCCGAAGCCGTCCGGATCGACACGGCCGGGCGGGCCGGCATTCGCGGCCATGATGCTCGCCTTGCAGGCCTCGGTCTCGTCCGCGAGCGTGATCGCGGCGAGGCTGTCGCGGCCGTGGCGCAGCGTCTCGGCCAGATGGGCGACCACAGCGAGCGTCACGGCGAGGCCGAGCGCGACGACAGCCGCGGCGGGCAGGCGGCGCGGCGCAGCATCGCCCGTTCGCACCTGCGCCCAGTAGGCGGCGATCAGCACCACCGGCACGATGGCGCCGCGCATCGCGTAGTTGTTGGCGCCCGAGAAGCCGACCACCACGGTCGAGGCGACGAAGACCGTCGCGGCGACGGCGCATTGGCCGAGCGGGCTCGCGACGGGCGAGGGCGGCGGGCGGAGCGCCAGCCAGGCGAGCCAGCCGATTTCCACCATGACGAAGAGGGCCGCGAGCGACAGCCCGGCGAGCCCGGCCGCGGGACCGCCGTACAGCTCGCTCCACCGGGTGAAGATCAGGAGCAGTCGGAAGCCCCCGGCCGAGTCGGCATTCAGATAGAGATAGGCGAGCGGCGCCGACACCAGCGCCGTGGCCGCGAGCGCGACGACGACCTGGGGTCGCGCCAGCAGGCGCACCAACAGCGGCGACAGCGCGGCGAGGCCGCCCAGCACCGCGAAGATCGACGAGAACGCCGCGAAGCCGACCAGCAGGCCGGCGGCCGCCATGGCGGCCAGCGACGCGCGCGGCCGCAGCGTGATCGGCTCGGTCGACACGACGACGGCGAGCAGCATCGCCATGGCGCCGATCAGATGGTGCGGCACCCAGATCAGCAGCGTCGTCAGGGTCGAGATCTGATTGGGGATACCGAAGCCGAGCTGCCACCACTCCGATTCGGCCAGCCACTCGGCCGGCCCGTGCCCGGCGAGCGCCGCGGCCCAGCCGACCAGCACGGCGACGCCGTCCGGCACGGCGCCGGCGAGCATCAGGGCGGCGAGCGCGGCGCCGCGCTTCTCCGGCGGCAGCAGGTGGCGCAGGACGACGATCAGGATCACGGCGGCGGCGAGGCCGAGCAGCAGCGCCCCGATGCCGAACGACAGCTTGACGGCCGACACGCCGGCGAGCTCGAACACGGTCGCGATCGCCGCCGCCGGCATCCAGGCGACGTAGTAGAAGTGCAGGTGCGTGTCGGGCTGGAAGTTCACCAGCGGCGGGAAGCGGTCGCTGGTGACGAGGCTCGCCAGCTCTTGAAAGTGCCAGTTGTCGTCGTGATGCACGGCGGCGGCGAGCCGCCCGGTGAGGAGCTGGGCCGCGTAGGGCACGAGCCGCAGGAGCTCGAGCAGCGCCGCGCCGCCGATCAGCGCCGCCTCGAACCAGCGCAGCGGCTCGCGGTCGTCCGCCAGCGGCAGGCGGCGGAACGCCAGCGCCGCGGCCAGGGCCGTCGCCGCCACGATCGGCGGGATCAGATCGCTCGGCAGGCGCAAGGCCGTCATTACGGCAGCCGAGCAGACGCTCGCGACCAGCAGCGAGAGGACGGCGAGGGCTGAGCGGGATAGCATCGGCGCTCCGGACCGGACCGCCCGGAGCCTACACGGCGGGCTTTAACGAAATGGGCGGGACAGCCGCCGCGCGCACGCGCCTCACCCCTTCGCCGGCGTCGGCTCGCCCTCCGCCTCCGGCGGCTTGGCCGGCAGCAGGAGCGTGAACGTGGTCCCCTGGTCCTCGCCGGCACTCTCCGCCGTGATGGTGCCGCCGTGCAGGTCGACGATCCGCTTGACGATCGACAGGCCGAGCCCGATCGAGGTCTCGCCGCCGGTCGGCTTGGCGGAGAGCCGCTGGAAGCGGCCGTAGAGGCGCTTGAGGTCCTCGGGCGTCATGCCGGGGCCGGAGTCCTTCACGCGGATGCGGGCGCCGTCCGGCGCATGCGCGAGGCCGATCTCGATACGGCCGCCGATGACGCTGTACTTCACCGCGTTGCTGACCAGATTGTCGACCGCCTCGCGGACCCGGTCGACGTCGCAGACGATCGGCGGACCGGACTCGATTGACACGTCGATCACCTGGTCCTTCTTGGCGGCGAGCGGCTGGTTCGCTTCGGCGACGTCGCGCAGCACCGCGGCGAGGTCGGCGGGGTCGCGCCGGATCGTGATGTCGAGCGAGTCCGTCATGGCGTCGGCGATCAGGCTCTCGACCATGTCGGCGACCCGGTCGGCGGCCTTGTGGATGTGGCCGATCTGCGCCTTGGCGGCTTCCGGGGTCAGCGCCGGGCTCGCCACCATGCGCTCGAGGATCTCGGCGCGGCCGATGATCACCGAGAGCGGGTTGCGCAGGTCGTGTGCCACGGTGCCGAGAATCTCGCTCTTGAAGGCGTTGGCGCGCTGCAGCCGTGCCCATTGGGCGGCGAGGCGGCGGTTGGCCGAGGAGAGCTCGCGGGTGCGCTGGTTGACGCGGTCCTCGAGCCGGGTGTTCGCCTCCTGCAGCTGCTCGTAGAGGATCACGTTGTCGAAGGCGATCGCCAGCTTGCTGGTGAACAGCTCGACCAGCGTCCGGTCGGTCTCGGACAGCGGCCGCCGCACGTGCAGCACCACCACGACCTCGCGATCGCTCGCGGTGTGGATGTAGAGGACCGACCAGTCCGTCTCGAACTGGTGGGTGCGCGCCCGGAACGCCTCCTCGACCACGCGACGCAGATCGGGATCGAGCGCGTCGACGCCGTTCTGGCCGAGATGGCGGACGTAGCAGCCGGCCGCCGCCAGCACCGAGACCGGATGCTCGCGGCCGTTCTCGTGAAACACCAGGATGCCGTCGCAGTCGACGTTGAGCAGCGAGGCGAGCTGCACCAGCACACCCTCGGCGAGCCGCTGGATCGACTTGAAGTCGTAGAGGGTCGAGGCGGCGTCGACGATGATCTCCAGGCCGCGCCGTGTCTCCACCATGCGCTGGAGCTGCTGGAAGCTGCGCAGCGCGGCGGTGAGCGAGGTGAACAGCTTGTCGGCGGTCAGCTCGGTCTTCGCCTTGTAGTCGTTGATGTCGTAATCGACGATGACGCGCCGCTCCGGTGCCTGGCCGGGCTGACCGGTGCGCAGGATGATGCGGATCGTCTCGTTGCGCAGGACCGTGCGGATGTGGTCGACGAGATCGAGCCCCGCCGTGTCGCTCTCCATGATCACGTCGAGCAGCACCACGGCCGTGTCGGGGTGCTGCGCGAGCAGCGTGCGTCCCTCCTCGGCCGAATAGGCCGAGATCATCTCGAGCCCCTGGCCGTTGAGCGAGTAGTCGGCGAGCGCGAAGCGGGTGCCGTCGTGGACGGCCGGCTCGTCGTCGATGATCATGATCTTCCAGCGCGGCCCGGCCGCGGCCGGTGCGTCGTCGCCGTCCTCGACGATGTCGACGATGTCGTCCTGGTCAGCCATGGGCTCGGTCCGTTGTCTGGAGGACGGCCGCGGGCACGTCCGCACGCACCACCCGACGGGGCAGCACCATGCGGAAGGTCGTGCCGTGGCCGAGCGCGGTGTCGAGCGTCAGCCGTCCGCCGAGGCTCTGGGTCACCAGGCTGTGGATGATGTGGAGGCCGAGGCCGGTGCCGCCGCGGCCGCGTCGCGTCGTGAAGAACGGGTCGAAGGCGCGCCGGCGCACGTCGTCGGTCATGCCGACGCCGTCGTCGGCGACGACGATCTCGACATGACCGGGGCCGAGCTGGCGGGCCCGCACCTCGATCGTGCCGGTGCGGCCGTCCGGAAATCCGTGGGCGACCGAGTTGAGGAACAGGTTGGTCAGCACCTGGCCGTAGGAGCCCGGATAGCTGTCCATCACGATGCCGTCCGGCACCTCGATGACCAGCGCGAGCTGGGCCTTGCGCAGCACCGGGCGGACGCTGGCGGCGATCTGCTCGGTCGCCTCGCGCAGGTCGAAGTCGCGCAGCTCGGCGTGGCTGCGGTCGACCGCCACCTGCTTGAACGACTGGATCAGCTCGCCGGCGCGCTGCAGGTTGCCGACCAGCTGGCGGGCGGCGTCGCGGGTGCCGGCGACGAAGTCGTCGAGCCGCGACCGGCGCAGCGGCCCCTTGGCGATCTCCTCGGCGAACACCTCGGAGCGGCGGACCAGGCTGGAGGCGACCGTGAGGCTGATGCCGACCGGATTGTTGACCTCGTGGGCGACGCCGGCGACGAGGCCGCCCAGCGCGGCGAGCTTCTCGGCGTCGATCAGGCTCTTCTGCGCGGCGCGCAGCTCGGCCAGCGCCTTCTCGGCATTGTCCTTGGCGGTGCGCAGGTCGTTCTCGGCCTGGCGCTTCGCGATGGCGTTCTCGCGGAACACCTCGACGGCGCGCGCCATGGCGCCGATCTCGTCCTTCTCGCTGGTCGAGCGGATCACCGGCCCGTAATGCCCGGCCACGATGGCGTGCATGGCCGACATCAGCTCCTTGAGCGGACTGCGGATCGAGCGGGTGACGATCATGGCGCCGACCATGATGGCGATCAGGAAGCCGGCCGCCACCAGCACGACCTGGCGATAGATCGCCTTGAGGGTGCGGTCGAGCATCGCCTGCGCGCGCGCCTCGCGCCGCCGCATCTCGGACTGCAGGGTGTCGATCAACGAGATCATCGAGGCCTGGTTGCCGTCGATCACGGTGCGCAGCAGGTGGGTGCGGGCGGCGAAGCGCTCCGACAGCCCGGCGAGTCCGTCGCGGAACGCCGCGGCGCGGCCGCCCAGCGCCTCGAGCGCGGCGCGCTGCATGTCGTCGGAGGCGAGGTCGGACATCACCGGGATGGTGCGCTCGATCGTCTCGAGGTTGCGCCGCGCCTCGTCGGCGGCCGACGAGTCGAGCGACAGGTAGTAGGCGTTGGCGCCGACCAGCGCGGCCGTGAAGGCCTCGCGCGACTTGCCGAGCGCCGGCCAGATCAGCGCCTCGCGGCGCCCGGCGGCGCCTTCGACGATCGAGTAGAGGCCGGCCATCTCGCGGGCCGGGCGCAGCACCTCCGCGTCGTAGAGCCGGTTGATCGCGGTCTGCACGGCGCGCAGCTCGCCGAAGCCGTCGAGGAACTTCTCGGTCACGGCGGCGAGCCCGTCCATGCCGCTCGCCAGCATCGGATCGGCCGGCTTGCGGCTGCGCAGCGTGCCCAGCACGGCCTCGCGCACCAGCAGGATCTCGGCGAGGATCTCCGGGCTCGGCTCGTTGATGTAGCGGTGGATGAGGTTCTGAAGGCGGCCGGCCTCGCCCTCCAGCAGCACCAGCACGCTATCGGATTCGCGCACCGCCCGGACCTCGTCCCAGGCGCGGCTCAGCGCCATCGCGCCGTTCCAGATCAGGCCGGCCAGCACGATCACGACGCCGGTGTTGAGCACCGCGATCGACAGGATGCGCCAGCGGATCGGGATGGCGCGGACGAGCCGCACGAGATCGAGCCGGCGCCGCTCCGCCGGTTTCGGCGGCAGCTCGACGGCGTCGATCGCCGCGCCGTCCTGCACCGTCGGAGGCGACGCCACGGTCACTCGCTTTCCCGGATGCGGGCGATCAGCCGCTGCAGGTTCGGGTCGCCGACCCCGGCATAGACCTGCGCCATCGCCTCGACGAAGGGACGCCGGTCGAACTCGGAGACGATCGTCGTTCCGGCGGCGCGCGCCTGGGCGCGGGAGCGCTCCTCCAGCGCGTTCCACTGCTCGCGCATCACCCGGTTGGAGGCGCGGGCGGCGCTGCGGAAGATCGCCTGGTCGTCGGCCGAGAGGCTCTGCCAAGCGCGCAGCGACATCACCAGCACCTCCGGGCTCATGGTGTGCTCGGTGAGCGTGTAGTTCGGGGCGAGCTTGTAGTGGCCGGTGGTGACGTAGGACGGCCAGTTGTTCTCCGCCCCGTCGATCAGGCCGGTGGAGAGGCCGGTCTCGACCTGCCCGTAGGGAAGCTGCACCGCGGTGGCGCCCAGCGCCCGGATCATCGCGGTCATCAGCGCCGACTGCTGTACCCGGATGCGCAGGCCCTTCATGTCGGCGATCTCGCGCACCGGCCGGCCGCGCGTGTAGAGCGAGCGGGCGCCCGAATCGTAGAAGGTCAGGCCGACGAACCCGTAGGGCTCGAAGCTCTTCAGGATCTCGTCGCCGATCGGGCCGTCGAGCACGCTGTGCAGATGCGCCTTCGAGCGGAACAGGAACGGCATCGCCAGCACGTCGGCGACCGGCACGATGGCGCCGATCGGCGCCACGTTGGTGCGGTTGAGGTCGATGGCGCCGGCCCGGGTCTGCTCGATCGTGTCCTGCTCCTCGCCGAGCTGGCGGGAGTGGAACACCCGCAGGCGGTGGCGCCCGCCGGTCTGCTCCTCGATCAGCCGGCTCATGTGGAGCACGGCCTGGACGGTCGGATAGTCCTCGACCTGGGTGTCGGCGACCCGGAATTCTCGCGCGATCGCGGGTGGCGCGGCCAGTCCGGCGAGGACGACCGCCGTCGCGACGGCCCACAGCGCGCGGCAGGCCGTTGCGCCACGCCCGAAACGGAACCGGCCGGCGAGGCGCGGAGCCAAGGTGCTAAAGATCCCTGCTGGCGACAAAATTGCACCGCCTTGTCGTCGGAAATTGTCGTCGGACCGTCGAGGCTCGTTGTCGTGAAAGCTCGAAATTTTAGCGAAACCATGGTCGGATGACCATCCTCGCGCGGCCCGGATCGTCGCCGACCAGTCTCTCCATCGCGAACAGGGGTGTGCTTTCGATGCCGGAGCCGATACCGCCCGCGCCGATCGGGTCCGCGCCGGGGCCGAGCCGCCGTCGGGTCCTGGCCGGAATCGGCGCCGGGGCCGCGTTCGGTGTCCTGTCGCCCCGCCCGGTCCGGGCGGCGGCGACCGAGATCCAGCTCTGGCACGCCATGGCGGGCGAGCTCGGGCGCCAGATCGCGCGCATCGTCGAGGGGTTCAACGCCGGGCAGGACGCGGTTCGGGTCGTGCCGGTGTTCAAGGGCAGCTACACCGAGACGGTGTCGGCGGCGATCTTCGCGGCGCGCACCAAGAACCACCCGGCGATCGTCCAGGTCAACGAGATCGGCACCGCCACCATGATGGCGGCCCGCGGCGCCGTGTATCCGATCTTCGAGCTGATGCGCGACATGGGCGAGCCGTTCGACGCCTCGGCCTTCCTGCCGCCGATCGCCGGCTTCTACCGGGATCCGGGCGGCAACCTCCTGTCCTACCCGTTCAACGCCTCGACCCCGATCCTCTACTTCAACCGCGACCTGTTCCGCGCCGCCGGGCTCGACGACAAGACGCCGCCGAAGACCTGGCCGCAGGTCGAGGAGGCGGCCCGGCGGCTTCGCCTCGCCGGCGTCACGTGCGGCTTCTCGACGCACTGGCCGTCCTGGGTGAACATCGAGAACTTCTCGGCTTTCCACGACGTTCCGATCGCGACGCGCGCCAACGGCCTCGCCGGGCCGGGGGCCGAGCTGATGCTCGCCAACCCGGTTCTGACCCGCCACGTCGCGGCGCTCGCCGCCTGGCAGAAGAGCGGCGTGTATGCCTATGGCGGCCGTGGCACCGCGGCCGAGCCGATGCTGCACACCGGCCAGTGCGGCATCTTCATCGGTTCCTCGGCGCTCGCCGCCGACATCCGGGCGCGGGCCAAGTTCGAGGTCGGCTACGGCATGCTGCCCTACTGGCCGGACGTGCCGGGCGCCCCGCGCAACACGATGATCGGCGGCGCGAGCCTGTGGGTGCTGCGCGGCCGCCCGCCCGCCGAGTATCGCGGCGCGGCGCGCTTCTTCGCCTATCTGGCGCGGCCCGAGGTGCAGTCGCGCTGGCATCAGGCGACCGGCTACCTGCCGGTGACGCGGGCCGCCTACGAGCACGCCCGCGCCGAGGGCTTCTACGACCGCAACCCGGGCGCCGCCATCGCGATCGAGGAGCTGACGCTCAACCCGCCGACCGACAACTCGCGCGGCCTGCGGCTCGGCTCCTTCATCCTGGTGCGCGACGTCATCGAGGAGGAGCTGGAGGCTGCCTTCGCCGGCAAGAAGACGGCCGCCGCCGCGCTCGAGACGGCGGTCCGCCGCGGCAACGAGCTCCTGGCCCAGTTCGACCGCGCCAGCCGGTGAGGCTCGACACGGCCTGTTGTCCCGGGCGCGGCGCAGCACGCCGCGTCGCGGCGTGATGCGCCGCAGAACCGGGACCCATTGCCGTGCCGCCCCTGGGCCCCGGCTCTGCGGTGCACCGCTGCGCGCTGCACCGCGTCCGGGGCACGACGCCTCACGCCCCGCCGCTCCGCTCCGGGAACGCCGCGGCGAGGGCCGCGCGGGTCGGCGCGATCACGCCGCGCTCGGTGATCAGGCCGGTGACCAGGCGGGCCGGTGTCACGTCGAAGCCGTAGTTCGAGGCGCGCACCCCGTCCGGGGCGATCCGCACCGTCTCGAAGCGCCCGTCGGCGGTCTTGCCGGCCATCAGGGTCACCTCCTCCTCGCCGCGCTCCTCGATCGGGATCTCCCTCACCCCGTCCGACACCGCGAAGTCGATGGTGGGCGAGGGAAGCGCGACATAGAACGGCACGCCGTTGTCGTGCGCCGCGAGCGCCTTCAGATAGGTGCCGATCTTGTTGCAGACGTCGCCCTGCGCCGTCACCCGGTCGGTGCCGACGATCACCAGGTCGACCTGGCCGTGCTGCATCAGATGGCCGCCGGCATTGTCGGCGACCAGGGTGCACGGCACGCCGTGGTGGGTCAGCTCCCAGGCGGTGAGCGAAGCGCCCTGGTTGCGCGGCCGCGTCTCGTCGACGAAAACGTGGAGGTCGAGCCCCTTGTCGTGCGCCGTGTAGATCGGCGCCGTGGCGGTGCCGACGTCGACGGTGGCGAGCCAGCCGGCATTGCAATGGGTCAGGATCTCGACCCGCCCGCCGCCCTTGCGCCTCGCGATCTCCTCGATGAGCGCCAGGCCATGGCGGCCGATCGCTTGGTTGATGGCGACATCCTCGTCGGCGATCGCGTTGGCGCGGGCGTACGCGGCCGCGAGCCGCGCCTCGCGCGGAAGGTTGCGCACCGCCGCCAGCATCTCGCCCAGCGCCCAGCGCAGGTTGATGGCGGTCGGCCGGGTCTTCGCCAGCGTTTCGCAGGCGGCTTCGAGGCCGGCGTCGGAGGCGTCCTCGCGCAGCGCCAAGCACACCCCGTAGGCGGCCGTCGCGCCGATCAGCGGGGCGCCGCGCACCAGCATGGAGCGGATCGCCTCGGCCGCGTCGGCGAGCGTTTCCAGTCGCACCGTGACGTAGCGGTGCGGCAGCAGCCGCTGGTCGATGGTGCCGACCGTGACGCCGTCGGACTCGAGCCAGATCGTGCGGGTGTGCCTGCCGTCGACTTTCATGGGTCGGTTCCGCGGATCTTTCTCGGGTGTCGGAGGGGGCCGCAGCGTCATAGGGCGGCCGGGCCGGGATGGGAAGGCCCTCGGCCGGCCTCGGGCTCCTGGGCCGCCGGGGGCGACGCGTGCCGGCGCCTCGGGAGGCGAGGGGGACGCAAAAGGCGGCATACCGAGGG
>NZ_NHSK01000184.1 GCF_016653355.1 Rhodoplanes elegans
CCCCGTCGTGGCCCCCGTAGCCATGCCCCGGCGCGACCACGACGCCGGGGCATGGCTACGGGGCCGGGGCGGCGTCGGCCCCGCCGCCGACCTACGCGCCCCCGTCCGGATACGCGCCGCCGGCGGCCGCTGGCGCCGGCATCGCGGCCGCCTCGGCGGCGGCCGTTTCCCTGCCGGCGGGTGCGATCCGGACGCTGCCCGACGGCAGCGTCTCGGCCGTGATGAACGGGGCGCAGTATTTCCGCTACGGCCCGACCCTCTATCGCGGCGTCGTCTCGGGCGGCGAGGTCGTCTACGTCCCGGCGCAATGAACGACCCGGCGCAATAACGTCCCGGCCCACCAGCGGCGTCGCGAACCCGCGGCGCCGGTTCCGGCCGTCCCCGCCGTGGCGGGTCGGCGTCTGCCGGACCCGCCGTCAGCGGCAGCGCAGGCTGCCGGCGCGGAGCGTGCAGTCGGCGAGAGGATGACCGCCGGCGCTCACCACGGTGCCGCGCCAGCCGTCGGGTTCGGGCTCCATCCGCACGAAGCCGAACCGGTGGCGGGTGAACCCGTGCGCGACCGCCCGGCCGCCGACCGTCAGCCCGTCGAGCTTTCGATCGACGGCATGCTCCAGCGCGGTGCCGCCCATCCCGACAATGAGCTGGGGCGGGCCGCCATCGGCGAAGCTCAGCGCCTCGAGGATGTGCATGTGGCCGGACAGCACCAGGGCGATGCCGGCGGGCAGCCGGCCGCCGGTCGCGCCGACGGCCTCCTGCAGGGCCTGATTGAGCATCCCCGTCTGCTTGATGCCCCACACCGGCCGATGGGTGAGGAGCCAGCTTCCCGGCGGCGGCGCCAGCGCCGCGAGCTGCGCCGCATAGGGGGCGCCGTCGCAGCCCTTGGCCGGACACGTGTCCTCGGCCGCGCTGGTGTCGATCACCACGAAGGCCTGGCCGGCGACCGTGACCGTGTAGGGCGCCAAAAAGTCCGTGCAGGCCGGCGGGGCGCCGTCGGTCGCCAGGACCGGGTGGAGGAAGCGCAGATAGCCCTCGCCGGCGCGGGTGCAGATCTCGTGGTTGCCGCGCATCGCGATCCACGGCGCGGCGGCGAGCAGCGGCGCCGCCGGCGCGAAGACGTCCGCCTTCCAGGTCGCCCAGGAGTCGCCCCACGGGCTGCCGGCGCAGTCCTTGTCGTCGGCCGGGCAGGGGGACTCGCGATAGATGTAGTCGCCGACATGGACGACGAGATCGGGGACGACGACGTCGGGCTGCTCGCCGGCGGCGCGGGCGGCGATCGCCGCGAACGGCCAGTCGGCGGGATCGTCGCAATCCTGGAATTTGCCCGGTCCGTCGTGGTCGCTGTCGGCCGGGTTCGGCACCCATTTGTCCTTCAACCGGCAGCCGGTGTCGCCGATCAGGGCGAGCCGGCGCAGCGACGTCGGCGGCGGCGGCAGCGCACGATCGCCGATCGTCAGCGACGTGGCGCCGGGCGGCACGGCGGCCTCGCAGACCAGCACCGGGAAGCGCGCCTGCGGCCCGGCGTCCGGTCGCGCCCGCACCGGCATGGGCTGCGGCGAGCCATCGACCACGAGGGCCGGGCAGGCGTCGGTGCCGGACAGCACGGCCCGCGCGATCGCTCCGCTCGGCCCGGGCACCGTGAAGGCGGCCTCGATCGTGCCCTGGGCGGCGGCCGGTGCCGCGGTCGCCAGCATCCCGGCGATGGCGACGGCGGCGACCGTGGCGGTCCGGCCGTGAGACCGGCGGCAGCGCGAGTTCATGGGGTGCTCCCTCGATCGGAGCAATCGACGGTAGCAGAGTCGGTGGATGCCGGGCACTTCGATCAGCGGCCGACCCGGCGCACGAAAAAAGCCGGCCGCCCGCGGGCGACCGGCTTTCCTGTCTCGATCCGCGACGCAGCATGCGCCGCGCCGGCCGAAAAATCAGCGCGAGTAATACTCGACGACCAGGTTCGGCTCCATCTGGACGGCGTAGGGGACGTCGCCCAGCACCGGGATGCGGGCGAGCTTGGCCGTCATCTTACCGTGATCGGCGTCGATGTAGTCCGGCACGTCGCGCTCGGCGAGCTGGGTGGCTTCCAGCACCACGGCGAGCTGCTTCGACTTGTCCTTCACCTCGATCACGTCGCCGACCTTGCAGCGATAGCTCGGGATGTTGACCCGACGGCCGTTCACCTTGATGTGGCCGTGGTTGATGAACTGGCGGGCCGCGAAGGGCGTGGCGACGAACTTGGCGCGGAACACGATCGCGTCGAGGCGGCGCTCCAACAGGCCGATCAGGTTGGCGCCCGAGTCGCCCTTCTGGCGCACGGCCTCCTCGTAGATGCCGCGGAACTGCTTCTCGGAGATGTTGGCGTAGTAGCCCTTCAGCTTCTGCTTGGCGCGCAGCTGGACGCCGTAGTCGGACAGCTTGCCCTTGCGGCGCTGGCCGTGCTGGCCGGGGCCGTACTCGCGGCGGTTCACCGGGCTCTTCGGGCGGCCCCAGATGTTCTGGCCCATCCGCCGGTCGATCTTGTACTTCGCTTCGATGCGCTTGGTCATCGCGTCCTCGCTGGCGGGGTTGCGCCCGCCTTGTTGATCATGGTCCTGTCGGTGACGGAACCGTGAGGATCGCGCCCTCCTTTGCCCCGGCGCGTCCTCGAAACGAGGTGCCGGAACCGACAGGCCGTCCGCCTTGCGCAGGCGTCGGCCACGGGTCGCGAAACGCCGCGCGGGCCGAAGCGGCCCGCGTGACGCAGCGGGTTTTAGGGGATGCGACGGAAATGTCAAACGCCCGGTTCCATCCGAGCCGCAAGCGGTCGCCGGCCGGTTCAGCCGGTCGCGCCGAGAGCCGGGGTGGCGGTCCGTCCGGCCGTGGCCCGGGCCGTGGTCTCCGGCAGCGCGAGGCCGAACCGCGCGAGCGCGGCGGCGAGCGGCGGGGACGGCGGCCGGCCGGACGTGAAGACGATCGCGTCCTCCGCGGCACGGCCGCCCGGCCGCGGGGCGGCTGGCGCGCCGCCGAGGAGGTCGGCGACGCGGCGGGCGATCGCCGGGGCGGGATCGACGAAGGCGACCGGCCACGGGCTCGCCGCCGAAAGCTCGTCACGCAACAGCGGGTAATGCGTGCAGGCGAGCACGATCGTGTCGGTGCGGCGGCCCCCTTCGTCGACGAAGCAGGGGGCGATCTCGCGCCCGATCGCGGCCGCGTCGACCGGTTCGGCGCGCAGCGCGGCCTCGGCGATGGACGCGAGATGGGCGGAGCCTACCAGCGTCACGGCGCAGCCCTGGCCGAAGTCGCGGATCAGCGCCCGCGTGTATTCCCGCTTCACGGTCGCCTCGGTACCGAGCACCGAGACGAGCTTGCTTCGGGACGAGGCGCAGGCCGGCTTGATGGCCGGCACGGTGCCGACGAAAGGAACCGCGAAGGCGGCGCGCAGATGCGGCAGCACGAGGGTCGAAGCGGTGTTGCAGGCGATGACCACGAGGTCCGGCGCGTGGGCCGCGATCAGCTCGCCCATCAGCGGCACCAGGCGGGCCGTCAGCGCCGCCTCGCCGTGCCGGCCATAGGGGAAGAAGGCGTCGTCGGCGGCATAGACGTAGCGGGCGTCGGGGCGCGCGAGAACGACCTCGCGCAGCACGGTGAGCCCGCCGAGCCCGGAATCGAACACCAGGATGGTCGGCCGCGCCGCCATGATTTTGAAAGATCCCTCCGTCCCCGCTCGAATGTAGCGCAGATCGGCCCGAACCGACAGGCGGCTCGGGCAGGGCGGGGCTGCGGACGGTGCGGAGGGTTACAGGACGCCCTGGATGTCGGTCTTCGCGAAATCGTTGCCGATGTAGAGCAGGCGGCAGGCATGCTCCTTGGCCACCTCGTAGGCGAAGCAGTCGCCGAAGTTCAGGCCCGCCGGGTGAACCCCTTTGCCGAAGGTGCGATGAGCCTCGCCGATCCGGCGCGCTGCCGCGGCCGTCACGGTGACGACTTCGATGCCGAGCTCATCGAGCATCCGTTCGATTTCCTCGATGACGCCGTGGCGTGCGCCCACGATGAGTGCTTCGGCGACAGTGCCGGCCGAGATCAGGATCTCGTCCTCGGCCTCTAGTGCAGCCTGGCAGGCCTCTGCTTCAGGCTCGTCGAGAGCGATTGCCAGCAGGGCCGAGGTGTCGACGGCGATCACTTCGGTAGGCCGTATTCGTCGTAGAGGAAATCCTGGCTTCGCGCGGCGCTCGGCCCGGGCGTCGCCTTGGCGCGGCCGGATGCCCGCACCGCCTCCATGACCGCCCGACGCGCCGCCCGGTCGATCTTCCTTTTGACCGGAACGAGACGCACGGCGGGCTGGCCGTGGCGGGTCAGCACGACCTCTTCGCCGCTTTCGGCGCGGCGAACCAGATCAGTGAGCTGGCCTTTCGCGTCGGTCACGGACACCTGCATGGTTGGTCCTCCTCGTTCTTCGTAAAATAGACCGTCACATGGTCCATTTCAACGTGAAGGCGAGGGGGTGCCTGCATGTTCCCGTGACCCGCCCCGAGGCAGGGCGGATATCACGCCCGCCCGAACACCCGGCGGAAGATCGTGTCGACGTGCTTCATGTGCCAGCCGAGGTCGAACTGGGCCTCGATCTCGGCGTCGGTCAGCGCCTTGCGCACGTCCGGGTCGGCCTTCAGGAGGCCCATGAAGTCGCTCGACTCGCCGCCCCACACCTTCATGGCGTTGCGCTGGACCCAGGCATAGGAGTCCTCGCGGCTGACGCCCTTCTGGGTCAGCGCGATCAGCACCCGCTGCGAATGGACGAGGCCGCCGAGCCGGTCGAGGTTCTTCTGCATGTTGGCCGGGTAGACGAGCAGCTTGTCGATCAGGCCGGTGAGCCGGACGAGCGCGAAGTCGAGCGTCACGGTGGCGTCGGGGCCGATCATCCGCTCGACCGAGGAGTGCGAGATGTCGCGCTCGTGCCAGAGCGCGACGTTCTCCAGCGCCGGCGTCACATAGGCGCGCACCATGCGGGCGAGGCCGGTGAGGTTCTCCGACAGCACCGGGTTGCGCTTGTGCGGCATCGCGGAAGAACCCTTCTGGCCGGCCGAGAAGAACTCCTCGGCCTCCAGCACCTCGGTGCGCTGCAGGTGGCGGATCTCGATCGCCAGCCGCTCGACCGACGAGGCCACCACGCCGAGCGTGGCGAAGAACATGGCGTGGCGGTCGCGCGGGATCACCTGGGTCGACACGGGCTCGACGGAGAGCCCCATCCTGGCGGCGACGTGCTCCTCCACGCGCGGATCGACCTGCGCGAAGGTGCCGACCGCGCCCGAGATGGCGCAGGTGGCGATCTCTTTTCGCGCGGCGACCAACCGAGCCCGCGCCCGGGAGAATTCGGCGTAGGCCCCGGCGAGCTTGAGCCCGAAAGTGGTCGGCTCGGCGTGGATGCCGTGCGAGCGGCCGATCGTGGGGGTGAGCTTGTGCTCGAAGGCACGGCGCTCCAGGGCGGCGAGCAGGCCGTCGAGATCGGCGATCAGCAGATCGGCGGCGCGGGCGAGCTGCACGGCGAGCGTGGTGTCGAGCACGTCCGACGAGGTCATGCCCTGGTGGACGAAGCGCGCCTCCGGCCCGACGATCTCGGCCAGATGCGTCAGGAACGCGATGACGTCGTGCTTGGTCACGCGCTCGATCTCGTCGATCCGGGCGACGTCGAAGACGGCGTCCTTGCCCTTCGCCCAGATGGTCGCGGCCGCCTCGCGCGGCACCACGCCGAGCTCGGCGAGCGCGTCGGCGGCATGCGCCTCGATCTCGAACCAGATGCGATAACGGGTCTGCGGGTCCCAGATGGCGGCCATCTCGGGGCGGCTGTAACGCGGAATCATGGACGCACTCGCTCGTGTTCGGTCGTTCGGCTCGGCCGGCCGGAAACAGGGCGACTCGGGGCGCGCGTTCGGGTCGGTCGTCGGCGGCGACGCGGGCTGTAGCAGATCGGCCGGCGGCCGGCCACGGCCCTGTCGGTGGCGTCGGAGGGGGCGCGGCGGCCTCCGAAGCGTCGCGGCGTAATCCCCGGGCATGACGGGCGTAGCGCCGCGGCGCTATGTATTCGCGATCGTTGACACTCCTACTCGTCAAGCTAGCATGACATCAATACGGCGCAAGGCCATCGGCGAGGAAATCTATACTGTATTTTCTGCAGTGATCGACTGATCCAGTATTCGCGTGCGGTGTGACGTTCTCGGGGTTTCCGAGAGTTTCGTCGGAAGCACCGATCTTGTCGCATATTATACAACGCGAATACTCCGCGATCAGTCGCAAGCACGGCGAAGATCATTCCCGGCGGCCTTGCCCGTTCAGGTGTTCCGCTCGGCCCGCCGGGCGGACAGGAGGTCGTGGCGATCGTGCCACGCCGAACCCGCCGTCCGGGCGTCGAGCGCGTCCCACGGCAACCCTGATGGGAGGGTGTTTCAAATGGCTGACCCCACTCGGAGCCTGTCCGGTCTGACCGAACAGGAAGCTGTCGAGTTCCACGCGCAGTTCAAGACCACGTTCAGCGCGTTCGTGGTGATCGCGGTCCTGGCGCACGTCCTCGTCTGGGCGTGGAAGCCCTGGTTCTGATCGGGAGAATTCGTCATGGCCAATCCGCAAGACGACTACAAGATCTGGCTCGTCATCAACCCGTCGACCTGGCTGCCGGTGATCTGGATCGCGGCGCTCGTGATCGCCCTCGCGGTCCACGCCTTCGTGCTGAACAACCCGCGCTACAACTTCATCGACGCCAAGACGGCGGCCGAGAAGGTCGTCACCAAGTGAGCTCGACCGGACCGGCGTCGGCCCGCCCGGCCTGAACCGGCCCATCGACCTCCACGAGGTGCCGTCCCGTCGGACGGAGCCCGGACCGCCCGCCGCTCGCGCGGCCGCGGTCCGGGTCTCTCGGATCCCCCGTCGGGACATGACGCTGCCGGCGGACCCGCCACGCGAACCGGGCTCTCTCCGACCCGGCTGGCGTGACCGGGTCCTTCGGCGTCGAAGGGGTGGCGGTCCGCCGGGCAGGGCCCCGGAGCGACGCTGCCGAAAAGTTGACGGCCACGGTCGCGGTCGCGATGGCCGCCCGGTCGGAGCAGGTGTAATATAATACCCTGAACATCGATCCGGCCGGCTTGGAGCGGGCGACGACGATGCGTCAGATCGCCAGACTGCTGGAGACGCTCTCCGCGCTGCCGCTCAACGTGGCGGTGGTCGGTCCCGACGGCCTCATCGGCGAGGTGAACCGCGGGTGGCGCGACTTTGCGGCCGCGAACGGCCTGCGCACGCCGGACGCCGGGGTCGGCACCAACTATTTCGAGGTCTGCGACGCCGATCTCGCCGACTCGCTGCGCGAGCTGGTGGCCCGCCGGCGCGAGGTGTTCACCTGCGTCTATCCCTGCCACGCGCCCGATCGGGTCCGCTGGATGCTGCTGGTCGCGCTGCCCCTGCAGTCGCGGCCGCCGACCGGCCTGATGATCATGCATCTCGACTTCACCGGCGTGCTGCCGGCCGACCTCGTGGCGTCGCGGGTGCGGGAATCGCATCTGCCCGAGCCGTCGCTCGGCGCCGCCTTCGCCCCCTTCGTCAGCGTGATCGAGCAGACCATCCTGCGCACGCTCGGTGGCGGCTCGGCGGCGGCGCCGCCGCGGCCGAGCGAATCGGCGGCACCGGAGCTGGCGGTCGAGAAGGCGCAGATCGCCGACCGGCTGGCGGCGCGCCAGCGCGAGGTCCTGGCGCTGCTCGGGCAGGGCAAGAGCAACGCCGAGATCGCCGACCTGCTCGGCATCTCGATGAACACGGCGAAGCTGCACGTCGCGGCGATCCTGCGCCGCCTCGGCCTCGGCAACCGCATGCAGGCCGTCGCCTCGCATCTCCTCGCCGAGACGGCCGCCGGCATCCAGACGCTGCGCAGCCTGCAAGAGCGGGCCGCGCTCGACGGCGCCGGCGACGGGGTCCCGTTCGGCCGCATCCTCCACGACATCTGCGAGCGCATCGCGCAGCAGATGCGGCGCACCCGCGTGTTCGAGCTGGTGGTCGACGTCGCGCCGGACTGCCGGGTGCCGAGCAGCCAGGTGGTGCGGCTCGCGCTGCTGACGAGCGAGCTCGTCATCAACGCCATCAAGCACGCCCATCCGGCCGGATTGCCCGGCCTCGTCGAGATCGCCTGCCGGGTCGATGCCGACGGCACCGCCGTCCTCACCGTGCTGGACGACGGCATCGGCCTGCCGGTCGATTTCGATCCGGTCCACGACGGCGGCTTCGGGCTCGGCATGATCCGGGCGCTGGCGCGGCCGCTCGGAGCCATCCTGACCTTCGAGAGCACCGGCCTCGGCCTGCTGGTCACCGCTACGGTGCCGCCCCCCGCAGCCCGCCACTGAGACGATCGTCCGAATCGCGACGATCGCTTGCGTGACGGGCCGGCGCGCCGGCGGCGGCGCGCGTCGCGGCGTGCGCGCCCGAAAACGGGCTGCGAACCGCATTTGTTCGACGTGACCGGCCCGGTTGACACCCGGATCGGTGACCCGGCGGCGGCCCTGCGGCCGCGCCGCGGCGGCGACTAGACCCGCCGGTCAGGTGTTTGCCCACTTGACACTCTCGATTGTCAATCTAACCTTACATATGTGGATGTCCGGGGTCGGACTCACCGGCTCCGAGTCGCCTCCCACAGGTGCCCGTTCTGATTCGGTGTCGACCCATGGTCATGCTCGCCGCGCCGATCGAGTCCGTGGTGTCGCTGCCTCTCCAGGCGGCGGTGCTCGATCCCGGAGGAATCATCCGGGAGACCAATGCCGGATGGCGCCGTATGGCGGCCGAGGCCGGGCTGCCGCCCGACGGGGGCGTCGGCCGGGACTTCTTGAGTCTCTGCCCGCCCGAGCAGGCGGCCGGCCTCTCGGCCGTGATCGCCGGCCGTTCGGACCTGTTCACCGCGGTCTCGCCCTGGCACATGCCGGCCCGCACCCGCTGGGTGCTGACCGTCGGGCTGCCCCTGTCGGTGGCCCGGCCACGTCGCATCTCGGTGCTGCGTCTCGATCTCTCCGGCCTGCTGCCGCCCGAGCTCGGCTCTCGGATGGTGCGGGCGAGCCATTGCCCGACCGCGCTGCCGGTCGACACCCGCGACGCCATCGTGCACGCAGTCGAGCAGACCATCGCGCGCGTCCTCACGCGGCCGGCGGCCGAGCCGGCGCCGGCGGCGCCGCGGTCCGGCGACGGCGACGCGCACGACGTGATGGCCGGCCTGCCGCGCCGCCAGCGCCAGGTGCTCGCGCTGCTCGGCAAGGGCATGAACAACGCCCAGATCGCCGGAGCGCTCGGCATCTCGATGAACACCGCCAAGCTGCACGTCTCGGCCGTGCTGCGGCGGCTCGGTCTCGGCAATCGCATGCAGGCCGTGGCGCTCGGCGCCCGGCTCACGCAAGACCACGGGGAGGCGGTTCTGGCGGCGGAGTGACAGGCGGCGCGGCCGGCGCGGGCGCCGGTCGCCCGAAGGACCACGATCGTCCGGCGCGCAGCACGCCTGCCGGGCTGATCGCGCGTATTGACAACCGGGGTCGTCAATCCGACGTTACGGCGATCCGATGCTGCCCCGGACTCGCGTTCGCGGGGGGACCAGCCCATGCAGACCGCCTCGGCCCGGCTCGACACGTTGCGGTCTCTCGCCGTCAACGTCACGGTGCTCGACCCCGACGGCACGATCGTCCACACGAATGCGACCTGGCGGGACCCGTCTCCCGCCAACGGCGCAGCGCTGCCCGACGGCGGCCGTGGCCTCAACTATCTGTCGCTGTGCCCGGCCGATCGGGCGCGCCGCCTGGAGGCGCTGATCGAGGGCGACTGCGACCTCGTCACCAGCGTCTATCCGTGCCGGTCCTCGCGCGACAATCGCTGGATCCTGCTTGTGGCGACGCCGCTCGCCGACACGCGGCCGCGCGGGATCACGCTCCTCCACCTCAACCTGTCGACGCTGCTGCCGGCCGAGATCGGCCGCGACGGCCTGCGCGCGCTGCATTCGCCCGACGTGGTGCCGGCCGCCACCCTGGAGGCGATCGTCGCCACCATCGAGGACTCGATCACCCGCAGCCTCGTGGTGCCGGCGACGACCGGTGCGGCCTCCGCGGGCGACGTCCTCGCGGCCGGGGGCGGCGGGCCGGAGGCGAGACCGATCGCCGAGACGGGAGCGGAGGGCGACCGGCTGGCCCAGACGGTGCTTCCGGTGCGCGGCGAGGGCGGCGCGTCGGAGCCGGTGTCGATCGTCGATCATCTGCCGCGGCGCCAGCGCCAGGTGTTCGCGCTGCTCGGCGAGGGCCGCAGCAACGGCGAGATCGCCGCGGCGCTCGGCATCTCCACCAACACGGCCAAGCTGCACGTCGCCGCGGTGCTGCGCCGCCTCGGCCTCGACAACCGCATGCAGGCCGTCGCGCTCGCCGCCCGCACCGGCGGCGAGCCGGGGTGAGCGTTCCTCGTCAGGACAGGTCGAGCAGGCGTGCCAGTCCCGGCCGTGTGCCCCGGACAAGGTGCGTCAGGCCGAAGGCCTGATGCGCCGTAGAGCCGGGGCCCAGGGGCCACACGGCAATCCCACCTTCGGCACGATTGTACGCGATCGGGCCGCTCCTGGGTCCCGGACGCGCTGCATCGCTCCGCGCTGCAGCGCGTCCGGGACACGGGCCCGGCGCGCCGTCGCGTCCACGGGTTTCGACCTGGTGTTCCGATCACACCATCTCGCCGCGGGCCGCGGCGGCCGCCGCCCGGATCGCCGCGATGTTGGCCTTGTAGGCCTCGGGCGTGCGGCCCTTGAACACGGCCGAGCCGGCGACCAGCACGTTGGCGCCCGCCGCGGCGATGCGGCCGGCGTTCTCCGGCGTCACCCCGCCGTCGACCTCGATGTCGATCGGCCGGTTGCCGCACATCGCGCGCAGCCGCCGGATCTTCTCCAGCGCTGCCGGGATGAAGGCCTGGCCGCCGAAGCCCGGATTGACCGACATCACGAGGATCAGGTCGACGTCGTCGACGAGGTGCTCGATCGTGCTCTCCGGCGTGCCCGGATTGAGCGTCACGCCGGCCTTCTTGCCGAGCCGGCGGATCTCCTGCAGCGAGCGGTGGACGTGCGGGCCCGCCTCGACATGCACTGTGACGATGTCGGAGCCCGCCTTGGCGAACGCCTCCAGATAGGGGTCGCAGGGCGAGATCATCAGATGGACGTCGAAGATGCGGTCGGTGTGCGGCCGCAGCGCCTTCACGACGTCGGGACCGATCGTAATGTTGGGGACGAAGTGGCCGTCCATCACGTCGACATGGATCCAGTCGGCGCCGGCATCCACCACGGCGCGGACCTCCTCGCCGAGGCGGGCGAAATCGGCGGACAGAATCGACGGCGCGATCTTCAGGGGACGATGCATGACATCCACGGGGTTCGGCGTTGAAGGCGGGAGCTCGTATGTCGGAAACGCAATATGTGCTTGTCGCGCAGATCGCGCCGCCGCTCAAGCCGGACGGTTTCGGGCCGGCGTGCCGTCCCCGAGTCCGGGGCGCCGGCCACGCCGGAATGCGGCCGGCAGGCGGGGATACGGCCCGGCAGAATTTTCCCGGGCCGGCGCGCGCCGGCAAGTTTTTCCGGTTCGTTAACGACTCTCGCCTTTGAAACAGAAGGAGAAATCGTCCGGCACGGCGTTTGCTGAGAAGGCTCCAGTTGCGATCCGACCAGCGAGACACGCCATGTTCCTCACCGGTTCGGCCCTGTCGGCCCTCGACGTCCTCGACACGCTCAAGAGCCTGTTCGGCTCGAATGCGAACACGTCTCAACGCGCCGCCGGCCAGTTCTCCGTCGAGGAGGACGGGACCGGCAAGACGAAGACCAAGAAGGAGACCACGCCGGGGACGGGGGTCGTCTCGTCCGAGACCATGCAGGCGCTGCTCGCGCTGCAGGCCAAGAACGGCGGCGGCCCGCTCGCGTCGCAGGCCTTCGCCCGCTTCGACAAGGACGGCAGCGGCCGCATCGACAAGACCGAGTTCGACGACATCCTGACGAGCCTCGGCGGCCGGCCGGGCGGCTCCTCGTCGACGTCGCTGTTCAAGATGCTGGACACCGACGAGGACGGCGGCGTGTCGCAGGACGAGCTCACCTCGGCGCTGTCGCGCCGCGGCAACGCGGCCGCCTCCGGCCTGCGCAGCGACGCCACCGTGCAGGAGCAGTTCCAGCGCATGCTGCGCCAGCAGCTCGAGATGGTCGCGACCCAGCCGACCGGCCTGGCGGTGAAACAGCTGATCTGATCAGGATTGCAGATCCGGCTGATCTGATCAGGTCGTGCGTACGGAATTGCCGGTCGTCCCGGGGCGGCGCGCCAGCGCCGAGCCCGGGACCTATAACCTCTGTCCGTCGTGAGCCACTTTCACCGGGCGTATGGATCCCGGGCTCGCGGACCTGACGGTCCGCGCCCCGGGATGACGA
Source organism: Rhodoplanes elegans (assembly GCF_016653355.1). Classification (GTDB taxonomy): domain Bacteria; phylum Pseudomonadota; class Alphaproteobacteria; order Rhizobiales; family Xanthobacteraceae; genus Rhodoplanes; species Rhodoplanes elegans. The sequence continues at coordinate 12,410 of NZ_NHSK01000184.1, forward strand.
ATTCCGCGGAGCCCTCGCGCGGGCGGACGACCCAGGTGACCGATGCGAGGTAAGGCAGCGGTTCGGTGCGGGGTCGGAACACGAAAAAGCCCCGCCGGAGCGGGGCTTTTCTGTTTCGTGACGGTGGCTGCCGAGCCGGAGGAAAACCTCACTGCTCGATGGTGCGCACCACGCTCGAGATCGGGCGGCCGGAGCCGGCGGTCGGGAGCTTCTCGTTCTTGGCGATCATGGCGTCGTACTGGGCCATCGACTGCAGGCCGTTGGTGCCGACCATGTGGACGACCTTGTAGCCGCCCTTCTTCAGCTCGGCGAGCAGCAGGGGTGTGGCGAGTGCCGTGCCGTGCTGGAAGTCGTGCATCAGCACGATGCCCTTGCCGTGCTTCTTCAGCTTGTCCATCACGCGCGCGACGATCTGGTCGGGCTTGCGGATCTTGAAGTCGAAGGAGTCGAGGTCGGTCGAGAAGATCGCGACGTTGCGGTCGCCCAGATAGGCGACGGCCTCGGCCGGATGCTTGAGCTGCGGGAAGCGGAAGAACGGCGCGATCGGCTGGCCGATGGCCGCCTTCACGGCGCTGATGCCCTTCTCGATCTCCTCCTTCTGCTCGTCCGGGGTCTTCTTCGAGAGGTCGACATGCGACCAGGTGTGCGAGCCGACCGAGTGGCCGGCCTCGTAGACCTGGCGCAGGATGTCGGGATAGTAGGTCGCGTGCTTGCCGATCGAGAAGAAGACCGCCTTCACGCATTCCTGCTCGAGCGCCTTGAGCACGGCCGGCGTGTTGCCGAGCCACGGCCCGTCGTCGAAGGTCAGCACGACCTCGCCGGGCTGCAGGAAGTCGAACTGCTTGAAGTGCTCGAAGCCGAAGCCGGGGCCGCCCGAGGTGTCGATCTGCACGGTGCGGGCGACGCCGAGCGCGCCCGGATTGTTGCAGGCCGGGCCCTTGACGGCGGCCGGGCCGGCGAGCGCCGGCAGGTTCGGGTTGGCGGCGGCCGGCGCGGGTGCGGCGACCGGCTTGGGCGCCGTGGCCGGGGTCGCGGTCGCCGGCGCCACG
>NZ_NHSK01000185.1 GCF_016653355.1 Rhodoplanes elegans
GGTCAGGGGTGGGGGGCTCTCGGGAGGTGCGGGGCTCTTCGACGTATCCACGGACTCGTCGCCCGCATTCGCCTCCACCCTCCCCTCCCCCAAGAGCCGCTTGAAGCGGCGCTCCAAGACCTCGCGCATCATCCCGTAGTCGTCGCCGGGGGCGAGGTCGGTCGAGCGGATGTTGAACTTGCGGTACTGGCTCTTGCGGAAGCCCTCGGGCCCCGCCACCACCATGACGCCGACCGGGTTCGAGCCCTGGATGTGGCTGTTGTCGTAGACCTCGACCCGGCGCGGCATTTTCGGCAGCCCGAAGGTCTCGGCCAGCGCCTGCAGCAGGCGCTGCTGCGACGCCGTCTCGGCGAGTTTTCGCCCGAGCGCCTCGCGGGCGTTGGACGCGGCATGGTCGACCAGTTCCTTCTTCTCGCCGCGGCGCGGCACGCTCACCTCGACTTTTCGCCCGGCTCTGAGCGAGAGAGCTTCGGCCAGAAGGCGGCACTCCTCGACCTCGTGCGAGAGCAGCACCAGCCGCGGCACCGGCTTGTCGTCGTAGAACTGGGCCAGGAAGGCAGCGAGCACGGCCTCCGGCGAAAGCGTGCGGTCGGCCTTGGGGAAATAGGCGCGGTTGCCCCAGTTCTGGCCGGCCCGGAAGAAGAACACCTCGACGCAGGAGAACCCGCCCTCCTGGTGGATGGCGAAGACGTCGGCCTCCTCGACGCCGCGCGGATTGATGCCCTGGTGCGACTGCACGGCCGCCATGGCGGCGAGGCGGTCGCGCAGCACCGCGGCGCGCTCGAAATCAAGATCGGCCGCCGCCGCCTCCATCTCGGTCGCCAGCTCCTCCTTCACGGCCCGGCTCTTGCCGGACAGGAACGCCTTCGCCTCGCCGACCAGCACGCCGTAGGCGTCGGGCGCGATCTCGCCCGTGCAGGGCGCCGCACAGCGCTTGATCTGATGCAGGAGGCACGGCCGGGTGCGGCTCTCGTAGACGGCGTCCGTGCAGGAGCGCAGCAGGAAGGCGCGCTGTAGCGCCGTGATGGTGCGGTTGACGGCGTTCACGGCCGCGAACGGCCCGAAATACTCGCCCTTGCGGTTGCGGGCGCCGCGATGCTTGCAGATCTGCGCCGGCAGCCCGTCCTCCGCGATCAGGATGTAGGGGAACGACTTGTCGTCGCGCAGCAGCACGTTGAAGCGCGGCCGCAGGCGCTTGATCAGGTTCGCCTCGAGCAGCAACGCCTCGGTCTCGGTGGCGGTCGAGACGAACTCCATCGCCACCGTCGCGGCGATCATCCGGGCGATGCGGGCGGAGAGGCCGGTCGGCCGCGTGTAGGAGACGACGCGGCGGCGGATGTCCTTGGCCTTGCCGACATAGAGGACCTCGCCGCCGGCCCCGATCATCCGGTAGACGCCGGGCGCCGCCGGCGCGAGCTTCGCATGCCGGGCGATCACCTCGCGGCCGGCCGCGAGCGTCCCGGCGTCGGCTTCGGACAGCGCCGCCTCGCTCTCCGGATCCGGCAGCTCGGGCAGCGTCGCCTCGGCCTCGTCGTCGGTCTCCGGGCCGGGGTCGAGATCGGGGTCGAGGTTTTGGACGGACTTCTGCATGGGAGTCATATGGGGGCGATTCGGCCCCTCTTCGTAGCAGTCCGTGTCGGGATCAGGGCGCTGCTTCCAAGGCCGGTCATCCCGGGGCGCGGACCTGCAAGGTACGCGAGCCCGGGATCCATACGCCCTGTGGCGGTGGCTCACGACGGACAGGGGTTATGGGTTCCGGGCTCGGCGCTTTCGCGCCGCCCCGGAACGACGGAGATCACTCCTCCGCCCCGACGGCGTCCGGGGTCTGCCAGGCGAGGCGCTGGCCGCCGTCGACCGCGATGGTCTCGCCCGTCACGCTTCTGGCGCGCACCAGGTAGAGGACGGCGTCGGCGACCTCCTCGGGCGACGGCCCGCGGCCGAGCGGCACGGCCGCCGCCTGGCGGGCGAAGGCCTCCAGATCCTGGCGCGGGCTGGGCAGGGTCGGGCCGGGCGCCACCGCGTTGACCCGCACATGCGGCGCCAGGGCCTGGGCGAGCGTCGTCGTCGCGGTGTGCAGCGCGCTCTTGCTCAGGCCGTAGGAGAGGAAGCGTGGGGTCGGCTTGTAGACCCGCTGGTCGACGATGTTGACGACCGAGGGGTCGGTGCCGGCCGGCGCCTGCGCGGCGAAGACCTCGGCCAGGAACACGGGCGCCCGCAGGTTGACGGCCATGTGGAGGTCGAACAACGCCCGGTCGAGCCCGCCGATCTCGTCGCGCTCGAAGGTCGAGGCATTGTTGACCAGCAGGGTCAGCGGCCCGACCGCCGCCACGGCGGCCGGGACGAGGCGCAGCACCGCGTCGTGGTCGGCGAGGTCGGCGACGACCGGCCGGGCGACGCCGCCCGCCGCCGCGATCTCGGCGCACAGGGCCTCCGCCTCGGCCGCCGAGGCGCGGGCATGGATCGCCACCGCGTAGCCGTCGCGGACGAGCGCCCGGACGATCGCCCGGCCGATGCGCTGCGCCCCCCCGGTGACGAGAGCCGCCGGACGGGGGGCGCCCGAACGGGGGGCGGCCAGGCCGGGCACGTCAGGACGCGGCGCGGGTGACGGCTGGGTCATCGGCGAGATCACTGTTGTCCGGCGGTATCGGGCTGCGAGCGGAGGCCGCACTGTGCTGGCTCGCCGCCGACTTTGCAACGGGCCGTCGGGCGGCGCCGCAGCGCCCCTCGAAAGGACCCCGCAGGCCCGCCCCGCGGGCTCGCCCGAGATCGACGCCCGTCGCGTTAACCACCTGATAGCACTCGTAAACGCCAGGTTAAGCTTAACGGGTGGTGGCCGTGCCCAGGTAAGGAAAGGTTTACTCGAATGCCGCGATAAATCGAAACACGAAATTATCCATTTTTCGCCTTCGGCCGGTCCTCAGGGACCCACGATGGCGGACGACAAGTCCCGCCTGGGGAGTCGTCTGCCGCGCGCACCACCGGGGCGGACGACGTGGAGGCAACGATGAAGAAGACGACCCTTTCGGCCGGACTGATCGCCGCCCTGCTGGCGACGCCGACCGGCGCGGCCGACCTCCGCTACGGCGCCCCCTACCAGCAGCCGCCGCCCTATGCGGCGCCGCAGACCTGGACCGGCGCCTATGTCGGCGTGAACGTCGGCTACCAGTTCGGCTCGGCCGCCTTCAACATGAACCCGAGCGGCTTCGTCGGCGGCCTGCAGGCCGGCTACAACTACCAGATCAACCAGTTCGTCATCGGCGCGGAGACCGACTTCCAGTTCTCCGGCGCCGAGGACACGTTCGCGGCCTACAAGTTCTCCAACCCGTGGTTCGGCACGCTGCGCGGCCGCATCGGCTGGGCGATGAACAACGTGCTGATCTACGGCACCGGCGGCTTCGCCTATGGCGGCGGCGAGGTCGAGTGGTTCGGCTGGTCGCAAACGAAGACGCATACGGGCTGGGCGGCCGGCGCCGGCATCGAGGTGGCGTTCACGCCCAACTGGAGCGCCCGCGCCGAGTATCTCTATGTCGACCTGACCAAGGAGACCTACACCATGGTCGGGCTCACCACCGACATCGAGTCGAGCATCGTCCGGTTCGGGTTGAACTATCGGTTCTGACGCGACGGTTCGGATCGGCGCGCGCAGGCCCCCCGCTCGCCCGATGACAGAGACGCTCCGGCGCGCCACGCCGGAGCGTTTCGCTTTTTCGGGCAGGCGCGCGAGGGTCTCGGAGACGCCCGCAGCGCATCGGCGCCAGGTTCGGGGTGAAGACAGAGCCTCTCGGTGGTCGCCGTCCGCGCGGGCGAGCGACCGTGCATGTCCCGGTCGTTCCGGGGCGGCGCACCGCGCCGAACCCGGGCTCCAACTCCGGCCTGCGGAGACGCCGCGTCGACGGCCGAAGCCGCGCATCCGTCGTGCGCTGCCCCGCCCCTCCCGTCGGACGACGCGCGGCCGCCCGCCGGCCCTACGGAGCCTTCGGCCCGACGGCATCGGCCGTGACGGCGCTCTCGCCGCGACGTCGTCCCGGGATGCGGTTTTTTCGTGCGCCGAGGTCTCGGCCGGCCAGCCGCCGGAGCCGGCGCCTCGGGGCGCCCGGCGACCGGGCCGCGTGGCCTCCGGCGAGACGGCACGGCCTCCGGCAGGATGGCGAGCGGGACGCCGTGCCGTCCGGCGCGATCCGATGAACGGGAGGGGGCGGAACGGCCGATGCACGGCTCCGCACGGACGCCACGACGCGACGAGCCTCGCCGGCGACCTGATCAGATCATCGTCTGATCACGTCCGTCATCGCCCCATCGTGGCGCTCACCGCGGCACCCATCGCGGCGCCCATCGTATCGCTTGTCGTGGCGCCGATCCCGGCCGTCCGAGCGCCGGACCGTCGGGCAGCGGATCATGCGAGTGGCGGATCGGACGAATGGCGCATCGGGCGAATGGCGGAACGGACCACGCGCCGCGCCAGCCACCCCTCGTCGTATCCGGCTAAATCGTCCGGGCGTGTCGCCGCCGGGAACATCCTGTCGCGCGGCCGCTCCGGCCTCTCGGGCGGGGCGATCCGCACCCCGCGCACTGTCGCGACGACCCGTCTCTACGGGCCTTTCCGCCCTGCCGTGCCGCGCACCGGGCGAGCCGCGATCGGAGCAATCCGTCGCGGCCGGCAGGCGTCTCGTGAGCTACGAGATGACGAGATTGACCGCCTTCGGACCCTTTCCCTTCTTGTCGGGCTCGACATCGAAGCTGATCCGCTGACCTTCGTTGAGCGACTTCAAGCCCGCCCGCTCGACCGCGGTGATGTGCACGAACACGTCGCGACCGCCGTCGTCCGGCTTGATGAAGCCGTAGCCGCGCTCGCTGTTGAAGAACTTCACGGTACCTGCCATTGCCATCGAGGACACTCCCATCCCCATGCTGCTTCGACGTCGGCCCTCGCGGCGCGACGGCGTGGCCGGACATTCGTGTTCAGGAAGACGTTGGCATGTCGCTCGTCGGCATCAGCGTCTCGCGGGTCGGCATCGTCGCCTGTCGGCATCTTCGCCTGTCGGCCTCGTCGCCTAGCGCGTCGGCATCACCTTCGGCATCCGCCTAGCCCACCCTCGTCTCCGGACCGGAGACTGAACGTCAGAGCCCCATCAAACTTTAACATAGAGGCGACGACGCAAAAAGAGGAAGCGGGTCTGATCTGTGAGATCCGTGTCACGTCGCGCCGACGGCGTCGAGACGTGATCCGGCGCCGCTGCCGCGTGAGAGCACCGGCACCAGCCAGTCGAGCAGAACAGCGAGCTCGTCGGCGAGCCGCCAGGGCGGATTGATCACGAGGAGGCCGGTCGAGCGCAGCCCGTCGCTGTTTCCGCCGACGTCGAGCGCGACGCGCAGGAGCTTGGGAATGCCCGCCGCAGCGAGGGTTTCGACGAGCGTGTCGGGTCCGCGACGCTCCTTCGCCGGATACCAGATCAGATAGACGCCGGTCGGCCATTTGCGCACCGCGTTCACGATGCCGTGTGCGAGACGGGCGAACTCGTCCGGCTGCTCGAACGGCGGATCGATCAGCACGAGGCCGCGGCGCTCCTTCGGCGGAATATAAGCCTTCAGTGCTAGCCAGCCGTCGATCGCGACGCTCTTCGCACGCGCGTCGCGTCCGAGTGCATGTGCGAGAGCCGCCGCGGCCGCCGGCTCGAGCTCGCAGGCGACGAGGCGATCCTGCGGTCTCATCAGTTTCGCGGCGAGCACCGGTGATCCGGGATAACGACGCATCTCCGAGCCGGACAGCGTCGTCACGACGTCGAGATAAGGCGCGAGCAGATCGGCGACCGCGGCCGGCTTGGCGGCCGCCTGCACGCGCGCGATGCCGTCGCGCCACTCGCCGGTGCGGCTCGCCTCCGGCCCGTCGAGATCGTAGAGCCCGGCGCCCGCATGGGTGTCGATCACCCGGAAGGCCGCGGGTTTCTCCGACAGATGGTGAAGAATGCGGGCGAGCGTCGCGTGCTTGAGCACGTCGGCGAAATTGCCGGCATGAAAGGCGTGGCGATAGTTCATCGGGGCGTCGACCGGGCGGAGAGGACCGACGCGCGGCGGCGGGCCGCGATCGTCGCGGGCGCCGCGTGACGGCGCCGTTCGCGCGCTTCTCGCACAGTCGGGCCGCAGTTGCCCAGCGGCGCGCGCCGCCAACGCCCGACGGGCCCTGCCGGCGGCCGGCCTACGTCGCCCGGGCGCGCATCAGGACGGGATCGCGCGGCGCAGCCCGAAGGTCGTGCGCGGCGCGACCTGCGGACGCTTCGGCCGCGGCGGCGGCGCGGTGCCGTCCGCAGCGACGGGACCCGCGGCCACCGCGGCGATCCGGGACGCGACCGCGAGCGACGGCTCCGACGCCGGGTCCGACGCAGCGGTCGCGGACGGGGCACCGGAAGGGGCGCCGGACGGGCGGCGGGCGATGCGGTCGCACAGCCGCTCGCCGCCCCGGATCGCGATCAGCAACGCGGCCGGCAGGCCGACGACATGCAGGCCGACCACCAGGAACGCGACCAGCCGCACCTCCGGCTGGACGGCGGCGGTGAGCACGACGAGGGGCGCCCAGACCGTGCTGGCGAGCACGCCGTTGGCGAGATCGGCCACCACGGGCAGGTGCGCCCCGCCCGTGCAGTGCCACAGGAACAGCGCCGAGAGGCCTTCCAGGCGGCAACCGTGGTCGGGCCGCAGGAGCTCGCCGCCATAGGCGAGGATCAGCCACGTGATCCCCCACAGGGCGATGTAGAACACCCCGAGGGTGCGCAGGGCGAGCCGCGCGTCAGCCTCCAGCCGCGCCCTGACGCCGGCCCCGTCGGTGAGCGCGCCGGCGCTCACCAGGCGGCCCGTGAACGGGTGCTCGGCGAACGGGCGCTGGGTGAACGTGATGGTGTCTTGCCGCATGTCTCCGTCTCCGGAGACACCTTGGTCCGCCGCGGTTCACCGGGCGGTTGGCGGGCAGGCGCAGAATCCACCCTTTCGGGTCCCGAGAATCGCGCCCGTCGCGGCAACGCCTCGTTCACCATGCGGGCGGGCCGCGGCGGCCGGCCCCGATCTCGCCCGTCCCGACGCTATCCGCCCCGCACCGGCGGCATCGACAGCCGGTCGCGCCGGCAGGCGCGGCGGTCGACCTCCGGACAGGCCCGGAAGCCGAGCTCCCGGGTCAGGCAGATGCGCACCTCGCTCAGCCGGTTGCGGCTGCAGCCGACCGCGATGGCGGCACGGTCGAGCCCCGGATTGGCCTTGACGAAAGCCTCCTCGACCTCGTCGGGCGTCACCATCAGGGTGCGGTCCGGCTCCAGATAGACCTCCGGAATCTTGACCACGGCGCGCGCCTTGCGGACCGCCTCGAAATAGCCGCGCGGCCCGAGGCCGGAGCAGACGCCGTGCTTGTCCCATTCGTGGAAGACGAGGCGCGGGCTCGGCATCAGGTCGAGCATCGCGGAGACGATCTCGCGGTTCAGCCGCGGCGCCGGCACCTGGCAGTATTCCGGGAAGCCGCGCTCGTACTGGGGCCACAGCCCGTGCACGACGAACGAGAACGGCCGCTCGCCGCATTGCGGATCCGGCCGGCCGCCGTCCTCGCGGGCCGGGCGGCCGTTGCGGCGCTCGGCGCTCTCCTCGCACCACGACGGCGACCACGACAGCGACAGGACGTAGAAGTCGAACTGCCCGGGCTCGTTCGGCCGCCGGTCCTGCGCGGCGGCCGGCGCCACGGCGACCAGGCCGAGCCCGATCACGCCCACCACGGCCAGCGCCGCGACCCTCGCTACAGGCAGCCTCGCTACAGGCAGCCTCGCGACAAGCAGCCTCGCCGCAAGCAGCCTCGCCCCGGCCACCGCCGCGGCCCGCATCCCGCGCTCGATCATGATCAGCCCCGAATTCCGAACACACTCTTTCAGCACGACGGAGACCGCGACCACAATATCAGAGTTGCAGAACATTTCAAGAACATCAGCGCGAGCCGGACGCGCCGACAGACACGGTCCCGAGGGCAACCGGCCGGCCGACCTCTCCGCCCGCGTATAACGCTTTCATAAGCCGCCGCTCTCGCGTGCCGCCCCTGGGTCCCGGCTTTCGCCGGGACACGCACGTGGCCTGTTCCGCTGCGCGGCCAACTCACCCCATCGCGAACTTGCCGGCGAACAGGAGCGCCAGGACGATCACGGCCGGCGAGACGTCGCGGAAGCGGCCGGAGAGGAGCTTGGCCGCCACATAGGTGATGAAGCCGAGCCCGATGCCGGTGGCGATCGAGTAGGTCAGCGGCATGGTGACGGCGGCGACCACGGCGGGCGCGTATTCAGTGACGTCCTCCCAGGAGATCTCGGCGAGCCCGTGGGTCATCAGGCAGGCGACGTAGAGGAGCGCCGCCGCCGACGCATAGGCCGGGATCATGCCGGCGAGCGGGGCGAAGAACAGCGCCAGCAGGAACAGGATCGCGACGAACACGGCGGTGAGGCCGGTGCGGCCGCCGGCCGACACGCCGGCGGCGCTCTCGATGTAGCTGGTCGTCGTCGAGGTGCCGATCAGCGACCCGAACATGGCGGCGAAGGAGTCGGCGAGCAGCGCCTGCTTCATGCGCGGCAGGTGGCCCTTCTCGTCGAGCAGGCCGGCCCGGTGGGTGACGCCGATCAGCGTACCGGCGTTGTCGAACACGTCGATGAACAGGAAGCTCAGCACGACGACGATGAAGGTCTGCTCGAAGATCGCCGAGAAGTCGAGCTGCAGGAAGGTCGGCGCCAGCGACGGCGGCACGTCGACGATGCCCGTGTAGGTCGTCAGGCCGAACGGCAGGCCGACCAGCGTGACGATCAGGATGCCGATCAGCGTGCCGCCGAGGATGTTGCGCGAGTTCAGCGCCGCGATCAGCACGAAGCCGGTGAGGCACAGGATGGCGGGCAGCTGGCGCAGGTCACCGAGCGTGACCAGCGTCACCGGATGGGCGACGACGATCTTCGACTGCTCGAGCGCGATGATGCCGAGGAACAGCCCGACGCCGGCCGAGATGGCGAGCTTCAGCGTCTTCGGGATGGCGTTGATGACGTATTCGCGCAGCCGGAAGATCGACAAGAGGAAGAACAGCACGCCGGAGCAGAACACGGCGCCGAGCGCCTGCTGCCAGGAGTACTTGTAGGAGAGCACGACCGTGAAGGCGAAGAAGGCGTTGAGCCCCATGCCGGGGGCGAGCGCCACCGGGTAGTTGGCGTAGAGCGCCATGACCAGGGTCGACACCGCGGCGGCGAGGCAGGTGGCGACGAACACGGCGCCCTTGTCCATGCCGGCATTGGCCAGGATCGTCGGGTTGACGAAGACGATGTAGACCATCGTCAGGAACGTGGTGACCCCGGCAATCGCCTCGGTGCGCACCGTGGTGCCGCTCGCGGTCAGGCCGAAATAGCGGTCGAGGAATCCCTTCGGCTCGCCGGGGGCGAGCGTCGGCCCGCCGGGGGCAGGCCTGCGGATGGTGGCAGAGGTGGTTGGAGTCTCGGTCATGTCGCGTCCCCCGTCCGGGCCGGCGCGACGACGGGCGGCGCCCTGCCCCCGCCGTCGGTTCTAGCGCTGGGTCGTGTGCTCCGCAATTGCGAGCAAGGCGCGTGCCGCATCGGCTTGTGGATCGAAGGCGCCCGGGCCGGGCGCGGCGGGCTTCGATCACATCGTCATTCCGGGGCGCGGCGAAGCCGCGAACCCGGCATCCAACGGCAAGCTCGCAATGCTGGGCTGGATTCCGGGTTCGGCGCAGCGCGCCGCCCCGGAATGACCGGATCATGCGAGTCCCATGTGCCGCGACCCGGGCTGCGCCGTCACGCCGCGTTGTTGCGCTGCGGAACAAAGGAGTACCGTGCTTCGTTGTTCGCACGCCGCAGCAGGGATTCGCTCTGCGCTCCCGCGCGCCGCGGCCCGGCGGGATGCATCCCGCCCACGACACCGGGGCGTGGCTGCGCGTCCGCCCCGCACGATTCCGGCCCGCGACCCGCCCCCGGCCGCGCGCCCGCTGCGCGACAAAATTCCCTGCCGAGGTTGGACGTGCGAGGTTGGACGTGATGGATCTCGATCCGGTTGTGCTCGCCCGTGTGCAGTTCGCCTTCACCATCACGTTCCACATCATCTTCCCGAGCTTCACGATCGGCCTGTCGGCCTATATCGCGACGCTGCTGCTGATCCGGCTGCGCACCGGCGACGAGCGCTACGCCCGCCTCGCCCAGTTCTGGACCCGCATCTTCGCCGTGTCGTTCGCGCTCGGCGTCGTCTCCGGCATCGTGCTGTCCTATCAGTTCGGCACCAACTGGAGCCGCTTCTCGGTCGTGGTCGGCAACGTGATCGGGCCGATGCTCGGCTACGAGGTGCTGACCGCCTTCTTCCTCGAGGCGTCGTTCCTCGGCATCATGCTGTTCGGCGGCGGCGGCCGGGTGCCGCCCGTCCTGCACGCGCTCTCGGCCGTGATCGTCGCGATCGGCACCGCCACCTCGGCGTTCTGGATCCTCTCGGCCAACTCGTGGATGCAGACGCCCGCCGGCCACGTGATGATCGACGGCATCGCCCATCCGCAGGACTGGTGGGCCATCATCTTCAATCCGAGCTTCCCCTACCGGCTCGCCCACATGGTGACGGCCGCCTATCTCACCACGGCCTTCGTGGTGCTCGCCGTCGGTGCCCGCTGGGTGCTGGCCGAGCGCCACTACGACGAGGCCCGCATCATGGTGAAGATGGCGGTCGGCATGATCGTCGTGCTGGCGCCCCTGCAGGTGTTCATCGGCGACCAGCACGGGCTGAACACGCTGAAGCACCAGCCGGTCAAGATCGCCGCCATGGAGGGCCACTGGGACGGCTCCAAGCCCGGCGACTTCCACGTCTTCGCCTGGCCGGACGAGAAGACCGAGAGCAATCGCTTCGCCATCTCGATCCCCAACGCCTCGTCGCTGATCCTCACCCATGATCCGAACGGCCTCTTCCCCGGTCTGAAGGATTTTCCGCGCGAGGACCGGCCGCCGGTGAAGAACGTGTTCTTCGCCTTCCGGGTGATGATCGCGATCGGCTTCGCCATGGTCGCCATCGCGATCGCCGGCGCGGTGCTGTGGTGGCGCGGGCGGCTGTTCACCACCGGTTGGTACTTGAAGATCGTCGGCAACACCTGGTGGTTCGGCTTCACGGCGATCGTCGCCGGCTGGATCGTCACCGAGAGCGGCCGCCAGCCCTGGGTCGCCTATGGCATCCTGCGCACCGCCGACGCCGCCTCGCCGGTGCCGGCCGGAAGCATCGCGACGACGCTGGCGCTGTTCGTGATCGTCTACGGGATCGTCTTCTCGATGGGCATCTACATCATCAACCGCATGCTGGCGCACGGCCTGGCGCACGGCGCCGACCAACCGCCGAGCGGCACGCCGCTGCGGCCGCAGTCCGCCGCCCGCGACATCAGCCGCCGGGCGTTGCGAGGGTGAATGCGAATGCGGTGCGCATGGTCGAGGCGGTGCGCATGGTCGAGGCGAGGCGCATGTTCGAGGCGAGGCGCCCGTTTCCTTCTCCCCGCGCGCGGGGAGAAGGTGGCTCGCCGCGTAGCGGCGAGACGGATGAGGGGGCGTTTCCGGAGCGCTCGGACTCGCGGCGACGCCCCCTCACCCGGATGCCGCGCGCAGGCGCGCGACATCCGACCTCTCCCCGCAGGCGGGGAGAGGTGCAACGCGCACCGGCGCGACCGGCGAGACGTGACCGGAACGATCTGATCAGCACGGAGCACCCGCCATGGACCTCGACCTTCCGATGATCTGGGCCGTCGTGCTGGCGATCGCGGTCGCCCTGTACGTGGTGATGGACGGCTTCGACCTCGGCATCGGCATTCTCTTCCCGTTCGCCGAGAACGAGCGCCAGCGCGACCAGATGATGTCGTCGATCGCGCCGTTCTGGGACGGCAACGAGACCTGGCTGGTGCTCGGCGGCGGCGGTCTCCTGGTCGCCTTCCCGCGCGCCTACTCGATCGTCATGCCGGCGCTGTATCTGCCGGTGATCTTCATGCTGCTGGCGCTGGTGCTGCGCGGCGTCTCGTTCGAGTTCCGCAACCCGCACGGCAACACCACGGCGCTGTGGAGCTTCGGGTTCTTCGCCGGCTCGGCGGCGGCCGCGTTCTTCCAGGGCGTCATCCTGGGCGGCTTCATCCAGGGGATCACGGTGGCGAACGGCGAGTTCGCCGGCGGAGCGTTCGACTGGGCGACGCCGTTCGCGATCCTGTGCGGGCTCGGCGTGATGGCGGGCTACGCGCTGCTCGGTGCCACCTGGCTGATCATGAAGACGGAAGGCCCGGTCGCCGAGCGGGCGCGCGAGCAGGCGCGCGGCCTGCTGCTCCTCGTGATGGCCTTCATGGGCGCCGTGTCGCTGTGGACCCCACTCGCCTTCGAGCGCATCGCCGCGCGCTGGTTCGCGGCGCCGGGCATCTACGTGCTGTGGATCGTGCCGGTGGTCACGGCCGCCGTCGCGCTGACCATCTGGCGCACCACCGACCGTCACGACTTCGTGCCCTTCGTCGGCACCATCGTGCTCTTCCTGCTCGGCTTCCTCGGGCTCGCGATCTCCACCTGGCCGTACGCGGTGCCGCCGGTGCTGACCATCTGGGAGGCCGCCGCGGCGCCCTCCAGCCAGGCCTTCATGCTGGCCGGCACCGTGATCTTGCTGCCCATCATCCTCGCCTACGTCGCCTTCGTGTACTGGCTCTTCCGCGGCAAGGTGCGCGAGGGCGACAGCTATCATTGAGGACGGACCGGGCCGGCAGCGAGCCGAGGATTCATCTGATTAGAACGAGGCGCTGGCGTCGACCGTTCCCTCCCCCCTTGTGGGGGAGGGACAGGGAGGGGGGTAAGCCGCGAAATCGGAGCTTGGGGCTCACCCCCCACCCC
>NZ_NHSK01000186.1 GCF_016653355.1 Rhodoplanes elegans
CGCCATCGCGGTCGGCCCCGTGGCCGCGGTCGAGACGACGGCGGACGACACGGTCCAGCGGCTCGGCCTCGGGGCGGACGCTCGCGCGTCGGCCCCCACCATGCCCGCGCCCGCGGAGGAGCCGGTGGCGCTCGGCTTTGCGGCGGCGCCGGTCGCGACGCCCTCCGTCGTCGCCCCGCCGGCGCCCGAGGTCACCGACGCTGCCGTGGCGGTGGTGGCGCCGGCCGTCGCTCCGGCCGCGGCCGCGCCCCAGGCCGTGACGCCGGTGGCCAGACCGATCGACAAGCCTGCCGCCAAGCCTGCCACGAAGCCGAAGCGCGCCGCGAAGCCGGCGCCGCGCAAGAAGCCGAAGCCGCGCGTCGTCTATCGGTCGGCACCCTCGCCGGCGCCGACCGCCAGGGCGACGCCGGGCACGACCCAGGACCTGATCTTCCCGACCTACGGTCCGTTCGGCACCACGACGACGGTGTCGCCGGGCGCCACGAGACGCTGAATTATCGGCATCGGAGAGTTCAGTGGCGCCGCGCTCCCGCGTGGCGCGCTCGGCTCCGCGACCTTCGTGCAACTGCGGATTGCGGGTGCCTGGTCGGTCCGGTACCCGGTTCGGTCATCGGAACATTCATCGATCGTTTACGTTGTTGATTGTCGCCGGCTCGCGACGCGAGCTCGCATCGTGCCGAGGCTCTTTGTCCAGGCGCGCCCGTTTGTCCAGGCGTCCCGTTTTCATTGTCAACGACCCGCGGAGGCCTCCCATGGCCCATCACATGGTCGAGAAGGACACTCTGATCCGCGCCAACCGGACCATCGCGCTGTCGCTCGTCTGGGGCGGCCTCGCCGTCTGCGTGACGGCGGCGGCGGTCTATGACGTCGGCCAGTGGGTCGGCGCTTGGTGATGCGGCCGTCCGTCTGACCGGCGGCTGCCCGACCGGCTCGCGGCCGGTCGGCCGCGGAACCCGTCGCTCCTCACATCCGCAACAGCCGCTCGGCATTGCCGGCGAGGATCTTGTGCCGGTCGGCGGCGGCGAGCGGCACGCCCGCCATCCAGTCGACCGCGGCGGCGTTGTCGGCGAACGGCCAGTCGACCGCGAACAGGATCCGGTCGATTCCGAGCTCCATCACGCAGCACATCAGCGCCGGCGTCGAGAAGAAGCCGCTGGTCGTCACCGAAAAATTCCGCGTCAGGATCTCCCGGAAGGCGACGCGCTTCTGTCCCGGACGCGCCAGCGTGCTCTCGATCCGCCACAGGAGGAACGGCAGCGTCTCGCCGAGATGGCCGAGCACGATCTGCAGATTCGGATGCGCGTCGAACACGCCGGAGAGGATCAGCCGCAGCGCGGTCGTCGCGGTCTCCACCGTGAAGCCCCAGGCGGGCCGCACGACGGTCGGGAAGTTGGCCGCGTAGTCGTCGTAATAGGCGGCCGTGACGGCCGGATGCGGCAGCGACGGATGCAGGTAGATCGGCACGCCGAGCTTTTCCGCGCGGGCGTAGATGGGCCGGAAGCGCGTATCGTCGAGAAACAGGCCGTGCGCCATCCCGTGCAGCATCGCGCCCTTGAAGCCGAGCGTCTCGACGCAGCGCGATAGCTCGTCGGCGGCGGCCACGGGGTCGGTGGTCGGCAGCGCCGCAAAGCCGGCGAAGCGGGTCGGATGCGTCGCGATGGCGGCGGCGAGGCGATCGTTGACCCGCCGGGTGAGCGCGACCGCCTCGGGCCCGTCGAGCTTCTGGGCCGACGGCGCACCGTGCGAGAGCACCTGCACGTCGATGCCGGCGGCGTCCATGGCGGCGATCCGGGCCTCGCCGAGATCGTACAGGCTGTCGGCGAGCGGCCCCGGGCGCGCCGCCTCGGACCCGCGGAACAGCGCCGCCATCTCGGCGTCCCAGTAGTGCTCTTCGATGGCGATCACGCGGGGGCGAGCGGGCGTCGTCGTCGGCATGCAGTGTCCTTCCTGATCACGTCGAGCCTCCGCGCGCCGCGGACACGTCCCACGGCGCGCGGAGACTTCGTCAACGCACCGTCTTGCGGGCGATCACCACGTTGTCGAACACCAGGTTCGACGACCAGATCCAGCGCGATCCGTCGAACAGCTCGGGATAGCGCGTGTAGGCCGGCAGCGCCGTCACGCCGATGTCCGTGTCGGTGTACTCGTAGGCGCGCGGCCACTTGGAGTCGTCGAAGGCCGCGCCCTGCCAGCCGTCCGGGATCTTGTAGTGCACGGCGTAGCAGGCGTCGGCGCAGGGCGGCTTCTTGGCGACCGGGTGGACGCGGCCGAGCTTGGTCGTGTCGTGCACGTTCCCCTTCTCCTCCACCTCGTCGGGCGTGTTCAGCGGCGCGATGTAGAAGGTCTGCGCCTTCCAGCTCGAGTCCGTCACGGTGCCGTCGGAGAAGCGGGCGATCAGGCCGCCGTCGCCGGGATGGCGCGGATTGCCCTGGAACAGCTCCATGCCGATGCCGAGCTGCTCATCCCAGTCGACCAGCAGGAACGCCATCGTGTAGGGCTTCTTCGCCTTGAACTTCACGATCGCCGAGTTGAATGGCGTGTAGGGCGTGTGGTCGATCCCGACCAGCTTGCCGTTCACGTAGAGCTCGAAATAGTTGTCGGCGACGATGTGGCCGGTGATCACCTCGCCGTCCGGATCGATCTCGACCACCGGCACCTTGGAGGCGTCGACGTCGGCGCTCTTGGCCGGCGTGATCTGGTTGCACTCGTTGTAGAGGTCGGCGGCGATCGGTCCTTTGCCGTACTGCACGGGCGCCGGCATCGTGATCACGGTGCCGTCCGTCGCCGTGATGGTGCCGATCGCCGAGCCGCGATGGTTGGAGACCGTCACCGGGCACTTGTAGAGATTTTCGGTCGTCACCTTCGCCTGCCCCTGCGTCACCATGCGGCCGCCGGGCAGCGCGCCCGGCTTCGCCGTAGTGGCGGGAGCGCCGGACGGCGCTGCCGGCGCAGCGGAGGGTGCGGTGGGCGGTGTCGCGGGCGTTGCCGGCGATTGGGCGGCGGCCGGCCAACCGGCCAGCACCGCGACGCTCGCGAGCGCGAGCGCCACGCCTGCGCCGCGGGCGCAGGTCGGGACACGGAGTGCCATGCGTTTCTCTCCCTGAGCGTCTTGTTCGGCGGCCGGCGTCGAGGCCGGCGCATGTTTCGCGGGGAGAAGACGTGGCAGGTCCTCCCCCGCGCCGCAATGGTGGCCCGGGAGGGGGTGTGCATTGGTATGCAGAGTTCGCCGGGCAGCCTCACGACGAACGCAGCACTGGGCCCATGGCGCTCACGTCGTCTGCCGCGTGATCTGCGCCGCCAGGCGGCCGTAGACCTTCAGGGCGTTGGTCTCGAAGATCTTCTTGCGCGATGCATCGTCCAGGGCGAGCGCCGTGGCGACGTAGCGGCCGGTGTCGTCGAAGTTGAAGCCCTCGCGCCGACGGGGTCGGGGCCGGCGATTGGGCCTGCGCCAGAGTCGCAGCGCTGGCGACTGCGAGCGCCAGGCCGGCGACGTGGACTCAGTTCGGGATTCGGTTGGTCACGCTTTTCTCCCCAGAGACGATTTTTGTTTTTATGAGCGCAGCTTTCGGGCCGGTCGGTTCGGACGGTGCGCTTGTGAGTGGCCGGCGCGTGGGCGCAACGGGAATACCGACGCGACACCGCAACGCGGGGACTCGGCGCCGCGAGGCCGCTCCGGAGAGAGCGCCTCTTGTGCAAAGCCCCGTACTCGGTGGGGCGGACAAAGCCGCATTGTTGGCCTCGTTGTCGGCCGTCCTCCGAGGCCGGGTTTACGGACCATATACGACAGTAGGATAGTATTCTCGCTATGACCGGATTAGGCCTACCCGTGTCCTTGATTTGGTTCGCGCTGACTGCGGTCGTCTTCGTCCTGCAGCTCATCCCGATCCCCGGCATCTTTCTGATGATGCTCATGGCCCCGTTCTGGTCGGTGGTCACCATCAATATCGGATTTCTGTCGCTCGCCGCCGAAGCGTATGGCGGACGGATCAGCCGATGGTGGCTGATTGCGCCCGCCGTCTGGTTCGGAGGATGTGCGGCGCTGGCGACCTTCAGCCACGTCGACCTGCATCGGCTCGATGCGGATATCCGCCAACAGAACGAGGGCAAGTCGATCGCTTTCGATCCCGGCGCACAGGCCCTGGTCTTCGACGAGACCAGCAAGGCGTTCAATGGTGCAGCGGGCGCCTTTATCAAAACCTACGATATTCCGGCCGTCTATGCGATTGCGGCAGGCGAAATCGGTGCGACTCATCGGGTGCACATGATCGGTGGCCGCACCGTGTGTAATCGTCTTCGGGGCGACCCGCGGCTTAGGGAATCCAGGGTCTTCTTATCGGGTGTGCTTGAGGGCCGGCGCTTGGTCGACGGCGTTTGCGAGATCTCGGCGCCTCGAGATCCCAGCCTTCCGACCGTGACCGCCTTCGCCCGTACCGAAACGCACGGTGGAATTCTGCTTCCGTACAAATTGTTCCACATCACGGTCGTTGACCGCCGCGGTCAAAAGATCGAACTCGCGGCAGGGGAGGCGTCTCCCTTTTTCTGGCTGCCCATCCCCATCATAGGGTGTGGTCTCAACTCGGCTCGGGCAAAATGGGAATGCTCCGCCCTGCTCATGCGAGACAAGCCGCGTGGTCTCGGGGGCGATCGCGTCGACGGAGGGGCAGCGTTTGACGTCGTTGCACGGGCGCTCGGGCTGACCGCGTCCCCTGTTGCGACCCGCGGCACCGCGATCGACGCAACACCTGGACCGGATATCGAGCAAATCCTTGACCCGCGCCTGCGGTTGTCGTTGGAAACGCTCGACCGGGTAATCGCCGACCCGACCCGCCACATCACCGTGCACGACGTCGCCGGTCTGTCGGTAAGGCCAGCGCTGTTCGTCGACCGGGTGGACTCGATCGTGCCGGCGATCGAGAAAGCGCTGGCGTCGGAGCGATCGTTCGAAACCGCACGCGTCCTCGAAGGGTTGCTCGCAGCCCTGCCTGCCGAGCGATTTTCCAGCGTCGGCCCGGGGATTCTCGCCGTGTTGGGCCGGCGTGATCTGCTCACCGACCGGATGGTCGATAATCAGCTGGCGATGAGGCTCGGTGACCTTGGTGCGGCCGCGGTGCCGACCCTCGTGCGTCTCGCCTTCGCGGAACAGAGCATTCCGAACGCCGCAGCAATTCTGGGGTTGTGCCGCGCCGGAGCAGCAGCCCGGCCGGTCGCCGACCGGATGGCCGTGGAGGTGAGCGGGGCGGCGCGGACCACGAGCCAGGCGCACGAGGCGCTCTTCGTCACTCTGCTGCGGCTCGGACGGCCGGATCTTGCCGAACGCGGTCTGGATCGGGTCCTTTCCAAATCTCCAAAATTCGAAGACTGGCGCCGGACCGTCACGCCGAGCAGTCCACCTGACCTGTGCACAGATGCCCGCGGTTGGCTACGCGCGAGGTTCTAGGGTCCTCGCTTCCGGATTTGGCGCCTCGCCGAGCCCTTCACCCCGCCTGCGCCGCCTGCCGTTCGATCTGCGCCGCCAGGCGGGCGTAGACCTTCAGGGCGTTGGTCTCGAAGATCTTCTTGCGCGATGCATCATCGAGGGCGGGCGCCGCCGCGACGTAGCGGCCGGTGTCGTCGAAATTGAAGCCGGTCTGCGGGTCGATGCCCTTCACGGCGCCCAGCATCTCGGTTGCGAACAGGATGTTGTCGGCCGGGATCACCCGGGTCAGCAGGTCGATGCCGGGCTGGTGATAGACGCAGGTGTCGAAGAACAGGTTGTTCATCAGATGCCGGTCGAGCGTCGGCCGGCCGAGCTGCTGGGCGAGACCGCGATAGCGGCCCCAGTGATACGGCGCGGCGCCGCCGCCGTGCGGAATGATCAGCTTCAGGGCCGGGAAGTCGGCAAACAGGTTCCCCTCGACCAGCTGCATGAACACCGTGGTGTCGCCGTTGATGTAGTGCGAGCCGGTGGTGTGGAAGTTGCAGTTGCACGCGCCGCTGACATGGATCATCGCCGGCACGTCGAGCGCCACCATGGCCTCGAACAACGGATACCAGGAGCGGTCGGTGATCGGCAGGCCGCGCCAGTGGCCGCCGGACGGGTCGGGATTGAGGTTGCAGCCGACGAAGCCGAGCTCCGTCACGCACCGCTCGAGCTCGGGGATGCAGTCGGAAGGCGCCGCATCGACCGCCTGCGGGAGCTGCGCGACGCCGACGAAGTTCTTCGGAAACAGCCCGCACACGCGGTGGATCAGGTCGTTGCAGTGCCGCGTCCACGCGGCGCTGGTGTCGCGGTTCCCGAGATGATGCCCCATCGCCGAGGCTTTGGGCGAGAACAGCGTGAGATCGATGCCGCGCTGCTTCTGGATGGCGAGCTGGCCGGCCGCGATGCTCGTGCGGATCTCGTCGTCCGTGATGGTCGGGTAGGGCGGCGCGGCGTGTCCCGCCGCCGCGGCGGCGAGCTGCGCGGTACGCCACGCCTCGTGCGCGGCCGGCGCGGTCGTGTAATGGCCGTGGCAGTCGATGATCATGTCGGTCTCGCGTGCGGTCGTCGTGTGTCTTAGGTCGAGAGCGGTTTCCGCTGACGTGGCCCGACACTCCGCTCATCCCCGCGCAAGCGGGGATCCAGGGGCGCCGTGCCGTGTCGCTCCTGGGTCCCCGCCTGCGCGGGGACGAGCGGCAGTCGGGTCCGATTCATCACAACCGAAAGCCGCTCGAACATGCGGCGCCGGAGGCGGCGCCGCCGGTCGTCGCGATTCGTGATCACTTCAGGCGGATGTTCGCCGCCTCGATGACCTTCGACCACTTCGCGATGTCCTTCTTCATCAGGGCGTCGAGCTCGGCCGGGCTGCTCCAGTCGAGGTCCATGCCCTGCACGGCGAGCTTCTCCTGCAGCGCCTTGTCGGCGACCGCCTTCTTGAGCGACGCGCTGATCTTCTCGACGATGGCGGGCGGCGTGCCCTTGGGGGCGAACAGGCCGTACCACGTCGTATAGCCGAACGCCGGCACCGTGTCGGAGATCAGCGGCAAGCCCGAATCGGCGCGGCTCTTCGACGTCATGCCGAGCGCCCGCAGCGTGCCCTGGTCGATCATCCCCTTGAGCGACGGCATCGACGAGAAGGTCGCCTGGATCTGGCCGGACATCACGTCGATCACGGCCTGCGAGGTGCCGCGATAGGGCACGTGCACGATGTCGATGCCGGCGTCCAGCTTCAGCATCTCCATGCCGAGATGCGCGACCGCGCCGGTGCCGGCCGAGCCGAAATGCAGCTTGCCGGGGTTCGCCTTCGCATAGGCGACGAGGTCGGCCATCGTGCGGATCGGCAGGGTCGGGTTGATCACCAGCACGTGCGCGCTGTTGGAGACGAGACCGATCGGCACGAGCTGCTCGACCGTGCTCATGTCGCGCTCGGCGAGCGGGTGGCTCACCACGTTGCCGGAGGCCGGGAACAGGAGCGTGTAGCCGTCCGGCTCGGCGCGGGCGACGTTGATCACCGCGAGCTTGCCGCCGGCGCCGCCCTGGTTCTCGATGATGAAGGCGCGGCCGAGGTCCTCGCCCAGCCGCTGCGCGATCTCGCGGGCGACGAGGTCGGCCGGGCCGCCGGCCGCGAACGGCACCAGCACGCGCACGTTGCGGGCCGGCCAGCCGGCGGCCGGGTCGGCCTGGGCGGCGGCGGGCGCGACGAGCGTGGGCGCGACGAGCAGGGCGGCCGCAGCGACGAGCAGGGCGCGGGCGAAGCCCGCACTGGGGGCCGGAGGCGAAAACCGGAAGAGGGCCGACATGGCGGGGTTCTCCTGCGAGGGGCGGCGGTCGGCGCGAGCCGACGGCGGGAGGATCGAGGATGCGCAGGGGACGTCGCCGGCCGGGGAGGGGCGGTCGAGGACCGCGCGGCGCCGTCGCACGGCCGTCCGGGCCATCCGACAGAAGCGGCGCGGCCAGGATCGCCCGTGTTGCCGGCAGCGTATCGGAGGCTTACTGATACGGTCCAATATGTTCTCGGCCGTCCGGTTATTCGGAACCGATATCACCCGGGACGCACCCGCCGCGGGTGCCGGCCAACGAGGAGCGACCATGAACGACCGGCAGATGCGTTACTTCATCGCCGTCGCCGAGGCGCTCAGCTTCAGCCGGGCGGCCCGCCAGCTCAACGTCAGCCAGCCGCCGCTCAGCATGCAGATCAAGGCCCTGGAGGAGGAGCTCGGCGCCGCCCTCCTGGTGCGCACCCGCCGCCGGGTCGAGCTGACCGAGGCTGGCCGGCTGTTCCTCGACAGCGCCCGCCGCGCGGTGCGCCAGATGGACGAGGCGGCCGCGCTGGTGCGCCAGTCGGCCGAGGGCAAGGCCGGCGTGCTGCGGCTCGGCTTCACCAGCTCGGTGCCGCTGTCGCGCGTCTTCGCCCGGATCATGCGCTCGTTCCGGGCCGCCCATCCGCGCGTCGAGGTGGAGCTGCTCCACATGTCGACGCGGGATCAGCTCGACGCGCTCGACGACGACCGGCTCGATGCCGGGATTCTCCGTCCGGCGAACGGGGCGCAGCCGCGTCCGGGCGTCGCCCTGCACGAGGTCTGGCGCGACCGCCTGGCCGTGTTCCTGCCGGAGACGCACCGGCTCGCCGGCGAGGCCGGGCCGATCGCCATGGCCGATCTGCGGGCCGAGGATTTCGTCATGGTGTCGCGGCCGCTCGGCTGCGGCGTGCATGAACAAACCGTGCGGTTGTGCGCGGCGGCGGGCTTCCTGCCGCGCGTCGTGCAGGAGAGCCGCGAGCTGACGACCGTGCTGGGCCTGGTGGCGGCCGGGCTCGGCGTGTCGCTCTTGCCGCAGTGCTACGCCTCCGTCGGCATGGCCGGCGTCGTCGCCCGGCCGATCGCCGCGGCCGACGCCGAGAGCCGGCTGATGCTCGCCGTGCGCGCGCCGCATGCGTCGCCGGTGGCGACGCGATTCGTCGCCGTGGTCGACGCCTGTCTGCGCGAGGAGGCCGAGAGTCGCGAGGCGGCGGGCCCAGGTGATTCGGGGGTGATGGCGGCGGCTCGTGCGGCCGGCCGGCGGTCGCGGGCGCCGGCGAAGGAGGCGGCCGAGGTCGGGTGATTCTCGCGCGCCCGGGCGAGGCCGCAGGGGCGACACAGCGCTGTCGTGATCAGGCGGTATCGCGGACCGGAGCCGGACGGTGGCCATGACGGCCCACGGCGAACCCGCGGCATCGGCCTTGCGCCGGTCTCACCGGCGATCGTCGGATATCGGAGGCTGTCCGGGTCTCTGGAGAGTTGGTGGAGCCAAGGGGAGTCGAACCCCTGACCTCTTGAATGCCATTCAAGCGCTCTCCCAACTGAGCTATGGCCCCACGCGCGACACGGGCTTGGGCGTTCCGTGTCGAAAGTCTCACCCCGAGGCTGTCCGCCGGCCTTTCGGCCAGATCGGCGGTCCGTCCCGCCGGGGTGTCGTCCCGAGCCTTCTAGGCCCGGTCGCCTGCCGGTTCAAGGCCCGGCGCGTCGGCGCCGCGCTTAGAACCACACCTTGGGCCGGACATCAAGTCTCTTCCTCGTCCTCGATGTCGCCGCCGAGAATTTCCGACACGTCCGTGTCCTCTTCCTCGTCCTCGGCGATGAAGGCGTCGTCGTCCAGGCTCTCGTCGAGATCGACGTCCTCGTCGACATCCGCGATGTCCTCGCCGGCCGTCACCTTCTTGCCGGAGGCCTCGGCATCGGCCTCCTCGAGCGACACGAACTCGGCCTCGGTGGTCTCCGGCAGCTCGCTCTCGGTCGTCATGCGGGCGGCCTCCGAGCGGCCGCCGCGCGGCGCCACCGGGGCGGCGACCTCGTAGACGGTGCCGCATTTCGGGCAGACGATCGGGTCCTTGGACAGATCGTAGAACTTGGCGCCGCACGAGGCGCAGAGGCGTTTCGTACCGAGCTCGGGTTTTGCCACGGTCGGAAATCCTTGAAGCGGAAGTCGGAAAAAACGGACCCTTCGTCTGGCGACTCAGATGTCCCCTGTCAATAGCGCCGGCGCGGTGCCGGACAGCCATGTCGGGTGATTCGCGGCGGCCCCGCGGGCGGTCGGTCGGCCGGCCGCCCCATGGGCAGCGGCGCTCCTGGTGAAAGGTCGGCGCCGGCCGAATCGGCGGCCTGGTCCCGTCCGGCGGCGGCCCCGAGATTCCTGTGGGCGGGACCGGCGATCCCCGGTAAGACAGCCCGCTTTCCGATCTCCCGCCGTCGTTTCCCGGGGTCCAGCCCATGTCCTCGACCGCGTCCTCGACCGCCGCCCCGATGCCGCTCGTCGCCCGCGGCGCCCGCCCGCTCGCCGGCCGCGTCCGCGTGCCGGGCGACAAGTCGATCTCGCACCGGGCGCTGATTCTCGGCGCGCTGTCGGTCGGCCGTACCACCGTCACGGGCCTGCTGGAGGGCGAGGACGTGCTGGCGACCGGCAAGGCGATGAGCCTGCTCGGCGCCACCGTGGCGCGCACCGGGCCGGGCGCCTGGACCGTGGACGGCGTCGGGGTGGGGGGCTTCGCGGCGCCGCCCGAGACGCTCGACTTCGGCAATGCCGGCACCGGCTCCCGGCTGGTGATGGGCGCCGTCGCCGGCTGCCCGGTGACGGCGATGTTCGACGGCGACGCCTCGCTGCGCCGCCGGCCGATGCGTCGCATCCTCGATCCGCTGGTGAAGATGGGCGCGACCGTGCTGCAGGCCGCGGAGGGGGATCGCCTGCCGATCATGCTCGCCGGCGCCCGCGACCCGCTGCCGATCGTCTACGCCACGCCGGTGCCCTCCGCCCAGGTGAAGTCGGCCGTGCTGCTCGCCGGCCTGTCGGCGCCGGGCGAGACCGTGGTGATCGAGAGCGAGGCGACCCGCGACCACACGGAGAAGATGCTGCTGCACTTCGGGGCGACCGTGACCGTGGTGCCGGAGGGGGCGCACGGGCGGCGAATCACCCTGAAGGGGCAGCCGGAACTGCACGGGGCGACCGTCGTGGTGCCGGCCGACCCGTCCTCGGCGGCGTTCCCGCTGGTCGCGGCGCTCCTGGTGCCGGGCTCCGACATCGTGCTGGAGACCGTGATGACCAACCCGCTGCGCACCGGGCTGATCACCACGCTGCGCGAGATGGGCGCCGCGATCGAGGAGGTCGACGCCCGCGAGGACGGCGGCGAGGCGATGGCCGACCTGCGGGTGCGGTTCTCGGAGCTGTCGGGCGTCGAGGTGCCGCCCGAGCGGGCGCCGGCCATGATCGACGAGTACCCGGTGCTCGCCGTCGCGGCCGCTTTTGCGCGCGGCACCACCGTCATGCGCGGCCTCAAGGAGCTGCGGGTGAAGGAATCCGACCGGCTCGCCGCGACGGCCGACCTCCTGCGGGTCAACGGCGTCACGGTGACGCTCGACGGCGACGACATGATCGTCGAGGGATTTGGGGGCAAGGGCCGCCCGCCGGGCGGCGGCACGGTCGCCACCCACATGGATCACCGCATCGCCATGTCGGCCCTGGTGATGGGGCTCGCCACCGAGACGCCCGTCGCGGTCGACGACGCCGCCTTCATCGCGACGAGCTTCCCGGGTTTCGTCGAGACGATGCGGGGACTGGGCGCCGATATCGGGTAGGGGCGGCACTCTCCGGGGTCATCCCGGGGCGCGGACCGCAGGTCCGCGAGCCCGGGATCCATAACCCCGGTGCCGGTGGCTCACGAAACACAGGGGCTTGATGGTGTGGACGGCCCCCTACGGCATCGCTGTGCCAGAATGAGGTCGGTGAAGATCTCAAACGAGGGGTCCGTCCGTGAGCCAGAGTATCCGCATCGGAATGGATACGTCGAAGCATATCTTTCAACTGCACGGGGTGGACGCGGCCGAGCAGCCGGTGCTGCGCAAGCGGCTTCGTCGCAAGGAGGTGGAGGCGT
>NZ_NHSK01000187.1 GCF_016653355.1 Rhodoplanes elegans
CTCCCCCCCTCACATCGTCCGGCCGACAGTGGCCCCGGTCCAAAGCCGGGGCCATCTGATTCTTTGGGGCTGCTTTCCGATCCTCGGGACTGTCGTGCGGGTCTCGCGGTGGCCGCGGCCGACGCGGCGCGGAGGCGCGCTCGACCATCCCCCGAGACTCGGTTCTCTGGAGACTCTATAGAGAGCGTCCGGTCCGGCGCCGCGCCGAGCCGATCCCGAACCCCCGACCCAGTCCTTCAGAGCGTCCCGCACTCCCGATGGCCAAGATCACCTTCGTCAGCTTCACCGGATCGTCCCGCACGGTCGAGGCCCAGCCCGGCGCGACCGTGATGGAGGCCGCTATCAAGAACGGCGTGCCCGGCATCGACGCCGAATGCGGCGGCGCCTGCGCCTGCGCCACCTGCCACGTCTATGTCGACGAGGCGTGGCGCGAGATCGTCGGCCCGCCGACCGCCATGGAGGAGGACATGCTCGACTTCGGCTACGACGTGCGGCCGAACTCGCGCCTGTCCTGCCAGATCAAGGTCCGCGAGGACCTCGACGGCCTCGTGGTGCAGACGCCCGAACGGCAGGCGTGATTCACCGACCTCCGTCGTCCCGGGGCGCTGCGAAGCTGCGAGCCCGGGACCCATAGTCCCTGTCCGTCGTGAGCCACTGATGCCGGGGGTCTGGATTCCGGCTTCGGCGCTGCGCGCCGCCCCGGAATGACCCGCCTCACCCCACCTCGGGCACGGCGCCGCCGCCGGCGCGCAGGCGCGTGGCGATCTCCTCCGGGAACGGGCGGGGCTTGCGCGTCTCGCGGTCGATCAGCACCAAAGTGGATTGGGCGAGGCCGGCGCAGCGGTCCTCGTTGAACACCGCCTGATCGAAGACGAGCGAGCTCGTCCCCACCCGCGCCACGCGGGTGCCGATCACCACCTCGCCCGGATAGTGAATCTCGGCCAGGTAGTCGATGTTCAGGTTGGCCTGCACATAGGTCGCGCCCTCCACCCACAGCCCGTAGCGCGCTCCGCGCAGCAGCGGCACCCGGCCGCCCTCGAAGAAGGTGAGGAAGACGGCGTTGTTGACGTGGTTCTGCGCGTCGAGGTCGCGGAACCGGATGGTGTGGACGACCCGGTGGGGATAATCGTCCGGCCGGGGCGGCTGGCGCCGGCGCGCGGTCCTCTCGTCGGTCACGGGTTGCAGTCCTCACGGGCGTGGCTTACAGGCTCGGTCCCCGAGCCCCGCGGGTCGCGGCGACCTCTTGTGCGTCGCCGCCGACCGCGTCGCAAGCCGCCCGCGCGCAGCGGTGGTCTGCGCGACGGCTCGAACCGGCACCCCCGTCCGCCGCACCGAAGGCGCCATGACCGATCCGCTGACCGATCCGACCGCGACCGCCCCGATCAAGACCGACGCGCTGATCATCGGCGCCGGCCCGTGCGGCCTGTTCGCCGTGTTCGAGCTGGGGCTTCTCGACATCAAGGCGCATGTCGTCGACGTGCTGCCCAAGGTCGGCGGCCAGTGCGCCGAACTCTATCCGGAGAAGCCGATCTACGACATCCCGGCGGTGCCGCGGATCACCGCCCAGGGGCTCGTCGACGCCCTGATGGAGCAGATCGCGCCGTTCGGCCCCGTCTTCACGCTGGGCGAGATGGTCGAGACGGTGGAGAAGATCGGCGACCCCGGGTTCCGCTGCACGACCGACCGCGGCACCGTGTTCGAGGCGAAGGTGGTGGTGATCGCCGCCGGCGGCGGCTCGTTCCAGCCCAAGCGCCCGCCCATCAAGGGCATCGAGGCGTTCGAGGATTCGTCCGTCTTCTACGCCGTGCGAAAAATGGAGGCGTTCCGCGACAAGCGGCTGATGATCGTCGGCGGCGGCGATTCGGCGCTCGACTGGGTCGTCAACCTGCACCCAATCGCCCATCGCATCACGTTGGTGCACCGGCGCGACGAGTTCCGGGCGGCGCCCGCGACCGTCGACAAGATGCGGGCCCTGGTCGCCGACCGGAAGATGGACCTGATCATCGGCCAGGTGATGGATCTGGCCGGCGAGGGCGGGGCGCTCGAGGCGGCGCTGGTGAAGACCGCCGACGGCAGGATGATCGAGGTCTTGTGCGAGGCGATGCTGCCGTTCTTCGGCCTGACCATGAAGCTCGGGCCGGTTGCGAGCTGGGGCGTCGCGCTCGACGGCAACCTGGTCAAGGTCGACACGGAAAAGTTCGAGACCAGCGTGCCGGGCTTGTTCGCGATCGGCGACATCAACACCTATCCGGGCAAGCTGAAGCTGATCCTCTCCGGCTTCCACGAGGGCGCCCTGATGGCCCAGGCGGCGGCCCGATACGTGTTCCCGGAGAAGCGGGTGGTGTTTCAGTACACCACCTCGTCGACCAGCCTGCAGAAGAAGCTCGGGGTGTCCTGACCGCCTTGGCCGGCCGGGGCCCTGCCGGTTCGGCTGCGTCCGGCCGCCGCGGCTCACGCCAAAGCGGTGTTGTCGTAGCGACACGCGCGCCAGGATTCCGGCGGCACACGGCGGTCCACCCATTTTTTCCCAGTTGCTTATACCCAATTTCGGTCCGTAATGACCCGTATAGAGCGGTCGGGCTAGGGCGCCCGGTCGCGATGTCGGGGCAGGCCATGCATCCGCCCCGCGTGACGGGGGCGTGTGTTGGATCGTCAGCCGAAGGTGTCGCCGGGCGGGCCGGTGAGCATGATCTGGATGCGGGATCGGAGCCGCCCCGGATCGCGTGGCCTCGCGGCGTGTCGTGCGGCGGCGTTGCTCGCCGGCACGGCGCTTCTGGTGCTGCCGTCGGCGGTGCGCGCGCAGAGCGCCGACTGGACCGGAGCGTCGAGCACCACCGCCAACTGGAGCGACACGGCAAACTGGAGCGCGGGGGTGCCGACCGCCACGGCGACCTTCCCGAACACGCCGAACACCGTCGCCGTCGTCGATGTCGCCTCCACGATCGAGACGATCGTCTTCACCAGCGATGCGCCGGCCTACACGATCAACGTGATGGCCGGCTTCGACATCACCGGCGCCGGGGTCGTCAACAATTCGTCGGCCACGCAGACCTTCGACGTGTTCGGCGGCGGCCTGATCGTGTTCCAGAACGCGAGCAGCGCCGGCAACGCGACGTACAACCTCTTCACGGCCGCGCTCACCTTTGACCACGGCAGCACGGCTGGCAGCGCCACCATCGTCAATTCGTCGAGCAGCACACTCAGCTTCACGGGGGCGAGCAGCGCCGGCAGCGCGACCATCACCAACGACAGCTCGCTCCTCCAGTTCTACGGCACCGCCACGGCGGCCGCCGCGACGATCACCAACACCAACTACGGCACCATGATGTTCGCGGCCGCGACCACGGCCGGCTCCGCGACCATCACCAACACGCAGCACTCGGGCATTCAGTTCGGCGACACGAGCACGGCCGGGAGCGCGATCATCATCAACAGCCAGTGGGGCCAGCTCGCCTTCACGGGCGACGCGACCGCCGGCTCTGCGACCATCACCAACCAGGCGATCGGATTCACGAGCTTCGGGCTCGGCTACGGCACCGAGACGACGTCGGCCGGCTCGGCCAGGATCGTCAACGACGGCGGCACGACGCTGTTCTGGTCGCACACGACCGCCGGAAACGCCACGATCGTGAACAATTCCGGCGGCGAGACGGTCTTCAACGCGTGGAGCACGGCCGGCAGCGCCACCATCGTCACCAATTCGGGCGGCCGCACCGACTTCTTCGACTTCGCGACCGGAGGAGGCGCGGCCTTCGTCACCAACGGCACCGGCGTGGTCGACTTCGGCGGCAGCACCGGACTGGACGGCAACGGCCGGATCATGGCCGGCTCGATCGCCGGCAGCGGTCGTTATTACATCGGCGGCGGCAACACCTTGGTGGTCGGCGGCAACGACCAGTCGACCGTGGTGACCGGCCGGATCGCCGACTACTCGGCCTGCGGCTGCGGCACGCCGGGGCCGGGCTCGTTGGAGAAGGTCGGCACCGGCACGCTGACGCTCGCCGGCACCAACACCTACACGGGCTCGACCCTGGTCACGGCCGGCACCCTGATCGTCAACGGCTCGATCGCCTCGTCGAGCGGCCTCGTCGTCGCCGAGGGCGGGGCGATCGGCGGCTCCGGCGCGCTGCCGTCGGCCACCATCAACGGCACGCTCGCACCCGGCAACTCGATCGGCACCGTCACGATCAACGGCAATCTCACCTTCGGATCGGCCAGCGTCTACCGCGTCGAGCTGTCGTCGACGGCGTCCGACTTCACCCGCGTCACCGGCGCGGCGGCGCTCGCCGGCACGGTCGCGGTGACGCTGCTGCCGGGCGAGACGGCGGCGCGGCACTACACGATTCTCACCGCCGCCGGCGGCCTGACGGGGGCATTCTCCGGCGTGTCGCCGTCCGGCTTGCCGCCCTGGTACACGGCCGTGGTGGGCGTGGTCGGCAACGACGTCGTGATCGACATCAGCCTGGCGCTCGCCGGCCTGGCCGGGCTGAACGAGAACCAGCGGCAGGTCGGCCGCACGCTAGACCGCGCCTACAACACCGGCCCGGGGCTGACCGGCCTGTTCACGACCGTGCTCGCCGCGCCGTCGATCCCGTATGCGCTGACCCAGCTCTCCGGCGAGATCGCGACCGGGGCCGCGACCGCGGGGTTCCGCCAGACCGACCAGTTCCTCGAGCTGATGCTCGATCCGTTCGCCGGCTCGCGTGCGGCAGGCGGAGCGGCGCCGGGTGCGCCGGCGCTCGCCTATGCGTCGGCGCCTGCCACGACGGGGCGAGGCGCCGGCGCCGCGGCGATCGACCGCGCCGTGAAGGCGCCGCCGATGACGCATCTCGGGCCGCACTGGCGCCTGTGGGCGGGCGCCTTCGGAGCCGACGCGACGTATCGGGGCGATGCGCATACCGGCAGCCACGATCTCGGCGCCCGCAACTGGGGGCTCGCCTCCGGCGCCGACTATCGGGTCACGCCCGACGTGGTGCTCGGCGTCGCGGTGGCAGGCGGCGAGACGTCGTTCTCGCTCGGCGGGATCGGCTCGGGGCGCGCCGATACGCTGCAGCTCGGCGGTTACGGGAGCTGGCGCGCCGGGCCGGCCTATGTGTCGGGCGCCGTCTCCTATGGCTGGCACGACGTGCGCACCGACCGCATCGTCTCGCTGCCCGGCGTCGCCGACCGTCTGCTCGGTGAATATTCCGGCCACGCGGTCGGCGGTCGCGTCGAGGCGGGCTGGCGCACCGTGGCGACCAGCGGGATCGGGATCACGCCGTTCGCCGCGATGCGCGTGCAGGCCTTCCGCACGCCGACCTACGCGGAGGCCGATGCGTCGGGGCTCGCCGGCTTCGCGCTGCGCTATGCGGACACGACCGCGACGGCGACCCGCAGCGAGCTCGGCGCGAGGTTCGACGCAGTCGCCTGGCGCT
This sequence comes from Rhodoplanes elegans, assembly GCF_016653355.1. GTDB lineage: Bacteria > Pseudomonadota > Alphaproteobacteria > Rhizobiales > Xanthobacteraceae > Rhodoplanes > Rhodoplanes elegans. The sequence goes on from NZ_NHSK01000187.1 coordinate 5,415, forward strand.
CCGCCGATGCGGCCCTGACGGTGCGCGGCCGGCTCGCCTGGGCGCACGAGTTCACGACCGAGCGGGCGCTCGACGCGAGCTTCGTCAATCTCGCGGGCTCCGGCTTCACGGTGTTCGGCGCGACGCTGCCGGGCGACTCGGCGCTCGTCTCGGCCGGCGCCGAGCTGAAATTGTCCCGCGGCGTCACGTTGCGCGGCAGCTTCGAGGGCCAGTTCGCCGACGATACCGAGATCTACGGCGGCATGGGCTCGCTGTCGGTCGCGTGGTGAGCCGCGGGAGCGGGCGGCCGCGGCTCCGTCCGCCTCAATACACCTTGCCGGTCATCTTGATGTCGGCCCACACCTCGCGGACCGTCTGGGTCATCTCGATCTTGCGGTCGGTATAATAGGTGTGGAGCAGGTGGTGCGCCTTCTCGGAGTTCGGCGCGCCGAGATAGTCGCGATAGAGCGCCTGGACCTGCTCGTTGCGGTGCGACTGGCGCACCGCCTTGGTCTTGTCGATGCCGAACAGCGTCTCGCGGCGCTTGAGTGCGTGCGGCAGATACGCCTTCTTGGAGCGCAGCGTGCCGCCGCCGTCGACGCAGCCGCCCGGGCAGGCCATGATCTCGACGAAGTCGAGATCGGAGTTGCCGGAGCGCACCTGCTCGACGATCTGCCGCGTGGGCTTCAGACCATGGCACATGGCGATCTTGACGGCGCCGATGTCGCCGCCGAGCTCGACGGTCGCGGTGCGCACGCCTTCGAAGCCGCGCAGCTGCTCGATCTCGACATGCTCCAGCTCGCGGCCGTTGACCACGTAGTACATGGTGCGGATCGCCGCCTCCATGACGCCGCCCGTGGTGCCGAAGATCGCGCCGGCGCCCGAGTACTCGCTCATGTAGGGATTGTCGAAGGTCGAGGGCGGCAGCGTCTTCAGGTCGATGCGCTCGCGCTGCAGCAGGCGGGCGAACTCGCGCGTGGAGAGGACGACGTCGACCTCCGGCACGCCGTCGTGGATCAGCTGGCGGCGGACGATCTCGTCCTTCTTGGCGATGCAGGGCATGATCGAGATGACGCGGATGCGCTTCGGATCGATGCCCATCCGGGCCGGGAGGTAGGTCTTGGCGAGCGCGCCGACGCACTGCTGCGGCGACTTGGTCGACGACAGGAGCGGCATGATGTCGGGATAGTGCCGCTCGACGAAGTTGATCCAGGCCGGGCAGCAGGACGAGAAGGTCGGTCCCTTCCTCTCCTTGAGCCGGTGCAGCAGCTCGGTGCCTTCCTCCATGATCACGAGGTCGGCGCCCCAGTTGGTGTCGAGCACGATCGAGGCGCCGAGCTGCTTCAGCGCCGTGATGATCTGGCCCTCGACATTGGTGCCGGGCGGCAGGCCGAACTCCTCGCCGAAGCCGACCCGCACGGCAGGCGCGAACTGCACCACCGTGATCAGCTCGGGATCGTACATCATCTCGAGCGCCCGGTCGGTCTCGTCGCGCTCGCCGAGCGCGCCGGTCGGGCACACCAGCACGCACTGGCCGCAGGTGACACAGGCCGAGTTCTTTTGCGTCAGCCCGTGACGCAGCCCGACCGCGGTGTCGAGGCCGCTGTTGATCTGGATGAGCGCGTCGACGCCCTGGCCGTCGCGGCAGATGGCGATGCAGCGCTGGCAGCGGATGCAGCGCTTCATGTTGCGGATCAGCGCGGGCGACGACTCGTCGACGGGGCGGGCGGCGACGCGGGCCGGATCGAAGAAGCGGTTCTGCCGCAGCCCGACGAACTGGGCGACGTCCTGCAGGTCGCACTTGCCGTGGCGGATGCAGGTGGCGCAGTCCTGGTCGTGGTCGGCGAGCAGCAGCTCGACCTGCAGGCGCTGCATCTCGCGCAGCTCCGGCGTGCGGGTGTTGACGTCGAGCCCGTCCTGCAGCGGCGTCGTGCAGGAGGCGACCAGATGCGTCTTGTCGGCATGCGGCATCTTGATCTCGACCAGGCACACCCGGCAGGTGCCGGGCGCGTGGTCGATGTCGTGCAGCTCGCACAGCGTCGGGATGTAGACGCCGTGGCGGCGCGCGCATTCGAGGATCGTCTCGCCGGTGCGGCCCGTCACGGCCTTGCCGTTGATGGTGGCGCTCAGGGTCGCGGCGTCGGCGGCGCCCGCGCCCGCCGGTGCCATGTCGGTCGGAACCATGTCGGTCGTGCTCACGGCGAGGTTCCCTCCGGAATGGCGCGCTCGGTGATCACCGAGTAGGTGCGGTAGCAGCGCATGCAGCGCTTGGCCTCGCGATAGGCCTGCTCGGGGCTGATCGTCTGCTCGACCTCCTCGAACATCAGCTTGCGCACGGTCGGGTCGAGCTCGGGATGGTGGACGCGGTATTGCGGCTTCACCGGCACCTCGACGGCGTCGTCGGCGAGCATCTTGTTGTCGTTGAGGATCTGGCGCATGCGCGTGCGCGCCTGGAAGCAGGTGTGGCCCTTCTGGATCCAGTCGTCGATCGAGCGCGCGGCCTTCAGGCCGTTCGCCATCGCGTGGATCAGGGTCGAGGGGCCCGACGCGCAGTCGCCGCCCGCGAACACGCCGGGCCGCGACGTGGACAGGTCGAACGTGTCGATCGCGACGCAGTTCCAGCGATCGAAGGCGATGCCGTCGTCGGCCGTCAGCGCGCCCTTGACGACCTGCTGGCCGATCGCCGCGATCAGGGTCACGCAGGGCATGATCCGCTCGGTGCCGGGGACGGCTTCGACGCCGCGGCGGCCGTGCCGGTCGGGCTCGGTCTGGCGCATGGTGGCGAGCTCGACGCCGGTGATGCGGCCGTCGGCCGAGACGATGCGGACCGGATTGGTGAGGAAGTGGAAGACGACGCCCTCGGCGATCGCCGCCTCGACCTCCTCCGAGTCGGCCGGCATGTCCTCGCGGGTGCGGCGATAGACGACATGCACCTTGTCGGCGCCCATGCGCAGCGCCGAGCGGGCGCAGTCCATGGCGACGTTGCCGCCGCCGACCACGATCACCTCGCCCGACAGCGAGACGGTCTGCAGCCCGGCGACGTGATCGTGCACCTCCAGCAGAAAGCCGATGCCGGACTTGTAGCCGGGCATCGCGGGATCCTCGTTCTCGACGCCGAGCCGGATGCCCTGCTGGCAGCCGATGGCGAGGAACACGGCGCGGTAGCCGCGGGCGAACAGGTCGTCGATGGTGAAGTCGCGGCCGAGCGCGCGGTCGAACAGGAAGCGGCCGCCCAGTTCGGTGATGATGTCGGTCTCCTTGCGCAGCACCGACTTCGGCAGGCGATAGGACGGGATGCCGATCGCCGCCATGCCGCCGGCCTCGCCCATCGCCTCGAGAATGTCGACGTGATAGCCGTGCAGCAGCAGATGGTAGGCGCAGGAGACGCCGGCCGGGCCGGCGCCGACCACGGCGACCCGCATGTCGGCGCCGAGCGGCTGGGCGATCAGCTCGCGCCCGAAGGTGAGCGCGCGCGATCCCGTCTGCTGGTCGGCGACGTAGCGCTTGAGCGTCTTGATGCCGACCGCCTCGTCGACGAACTTGCGCCGGCACGCCATCTCGCAGAAGCGCACGCAGACGCGGCCGCAGGTCGCCGCCATCGGGTATTTCTGCAGGATGACGCCGAGCGAGTGCTCGGGCTTGCCGTCGCGGATGTAGTCGATGTAGCGCGGCACGTTGATGCGCGACGGGCAGGCCTCGATGCAGGGCGCAGTCATGTAGGCCATGCCGTGCTGCTCGGGCTGCGGGCCGCGGTCGATCTCGGCCTCGATCACATCGCGGAAGCCGCGCAGCGCGTCGAGCAGCGCGCTCGCGCAGGTCTGGCCGAGGCCGCACATCGAGGTGTCGGTCATCTGCACGGCGAGCCGCTCGATCTCGGCGAGGCCGAGCGGGCTCGGCCGGCCCTGGCGCAGCGCGTCGAGCGCGTCGCGCACCAGCACGGTGCCCATCCGGCAGGGCGTGCACTTGCCGCAGGACTGGTCGGCCGCCTCGACCATCTGACGCCACAGTGCGTCGACGAGGCTGACGGTCGGATCGAAGATGAAGAAGCCGCGGTCGCCGAAGAAGGCGCGGATCCGGTTCTTCGGATCGAAATCGTCGACGTTGGCGAGCTCCGGAAAGGCGTTCGCCGGAAACGGGGAGGCACCGTCGCGGTTGTCGAAGACGATGCCGTCCCAGACGCCGTAGCTGACCTCGGTCATGGCTGCCCACACTGCCTGGGGGTCGGAGAGCGGGGGTGCGCCGGCCATCGCCATCCTACTCCGCCGGTCCGTCCGAAGTATCCGGTGGAACCCGCGGTCGTCCTCGCGCGACGCGATGGTCGCGGCCGGCCGGTCACGGGCTCGCGCGATGAAGCGGTCGTCCGCTCCCGGGGACATTTTTGGGGGTGCGCTGCAAAACGTGCCGTTCGACTCGCGGCACGACAAGCCACGTCGTTCGCAAGTCCGTGTTGCAGGACCGGCCATGCGGCCGGCGCATGAGGCCGAGCTCGAGTTGGCACGACAGTTTCGTGACGGGGCGTCGCCCGGGCGCCCGTCCGACCGCACAGGCGCGCGTGGGCGTCAGCGCCCGGGCAGCGCGCCCGAGCCGGCCGTCTGCGGCACCGGAGGAGTGGGCAGGGGACCGGCTGCGCCCGAAGAGGGCAGGGCGGGCGGCAGCGGCTCGGCCGTGATCGCCGTGTCGGGCTGCGGCAGGCCGAGCACGCCACGGGCGGCCGGCAGGGCGGCGTCGGCCATGGCGGCGTGGCCCTCGGCGGTCGGATGGACGGCGCCGCCATAGACGGCCGAGAGCACGCCCCAGGTGGCGTCGTGCAGGTCGCTCGGCTGCATGGTCGGCGACACGCCCTCGGGGAACGTCATGGCGGCGAAATAGCTGTCGTTCGCGGTGCGGATCCAGCGCGCCCGCGGGGCGTAGGGGCGGAAGTCGGAGGGGCGCGCCGCGCAGTTCAGCGGGGCGGTGGCGCCTTCGACCGGGCTCGTCGCGAAACTCGTCCCGTCGGTGGCGAAGCAGTCCCGGTCGAACGGCGGGTCCTCGGCCGCGCGGGCGCAGAAGCCGTGGTCGGCGAACACGGGCTGGTGGGCGTCGACGAAGGTCATGCGGTCGCGCGCCGGCGCGGCGCAGGCGACGCCGCCCGTGCAGGTGGCGAGCGCCTTCAGGCGCGGGAAGAAGCCGCGCTCGACGAACTGCGAGATGCGGGCGAGCCGGTCGCCGTCGACCCCGAAGGCCGGATGCACGTCGAAGCCGTCGCGGCTGGTCGGGCAGGCGCCGCCCTGCGGGGAGAGCGCCGGATGGCCGTAGGAGACGTAGACGAGGCGCTCGAGGCTGCCGCCGAGCAGCGGCTTGAGGGCGCCGCGCAGCCGTTGGAAGCCGGTCGGCAGCGTCGTGTCGATGGCGCGCTGCGAGGCTTCGACGCTGCCGATGACGCCGGCGCGACGGAACAGCGTGCGCTCGGCCGAGGCGTCGATGATCACGTCGGCGACGAGCCCGGAAAAATCGACGTCGTTCGCCCCGATGGTCAGGAAGACGAGGTCGAGGCCGCGCTGCGGGTGGGCCTTCTGGGCCTTGGCGACGAGGTCGCGGAGCTGGGCGATCTGGCCCGGCATCTGGCGCGGGCAGGAGGCCGAGCCGCTGGTGCCGCAGTTGAGCTCGCGCGACGGCTGGCCGGCGAACAGCCCGGTCTCGATGGTGGCGCCCGTGCAGGCGAGCGGCAGGAAGGTGACGGCGAGGCGCGGGTTCTCGACGGCGAGGGCCAGCGCGGCGCGCAGCTGATAGCCGTAGAGCGAGCGGTGGCAGGGCGCGCTCATCCAGCGCGCCGAGAGGCGCGCCCATTCGGCCCGGTCGCCGTCGCTGCCGATCCCGGCGCCGCCCGACTCGCACGCCTTGTCGCCCTTGAAGCCCTGGCGGCCGGGCCGGAAGAACTCGTTGCGGCCGCCGCCGCCGAAGCGGCGGAAGCAGAAGCCCTCGTCGGACAGCACCACGGGCCGGTCCGGATTGCCCTCGCCCGAGGCGATCGAGTCGCCGAGCCCGGCGATCAGCAGATCCTGGACGAGGATCTCGGTGGTGGCGCGGCGTGCCGGCTGGACGGCCGTCGCGCCGCCCGCCGTCGCGCCGCCCGGCGCCACGATGTCGACCACCGCGATGGTCGGCTTGCCGAAGACGACGCGCAGGTTGACGGGCTCGGCACACGGCGCCGTGACGCTGCGCGGCAGCGAGTCGCCGTCCTCGAACGTCCAGGTGCATTGCGCGGCCGGATCGACCGCGCCGGCGAGCCGCGCCTCGATGCGATGGTCGGCCGGGGCGAGATACGACTCGCGCACCCCGTCGCGCTGACACTCGTCGGCGACCCGGCCGGCCGCATCGGTGCACAGTCGCACCACGGTGTCGCGCGCCCAGCCGCGTCCACCCGTCTCGGCGGCGAGCGCCTGCTCGGTCGCCAGCACGCTGCGGCCGGCCGCGGCCGTGACGTGGCGCTGAAAATCCTTTTCGTCACGGAACAGGCGGAACCGGTTCTTCACCTGCCAGTCGATGGTGACGCCGATCGCCGGCTCCGGCGGCGGGACCACGGTCGGCGCCGCCGGCTGGGCGTTCGGATCGGGATGAACCGTGATCGACGGGATGCCGCTGGCCGGGGCCTGCCCCGGGCCGGTGTCCTGGGCCAGCGCGACGTTCGGGAGCGGCGCCAGGAGCGCGAGGGCTGCAACGAAGGCCGCTGCCCGGCCCGTCACCGCGGCCGCCGCCAGCATCGTCCTCGCCGTTCCGCTTCGCCGCGCCATCATGGATCTCCCGTCGGTCCCGCCGTGCGGGGCCGGTCCTGTACCGGTTCTATACAGTGGCGCGGCGACAACGCGGCGAAAGCGTGACGCCGGCCGGACACCGGTCGGGGAGCCGTCAGCGGGCGGCGAGGCCCGTCATGGTCGTCTCGTCGGCCGCCAGGGCGTGGGTGACCAGCGCCGCGGCGGTCCGGGCGGCGGCGGCGAGCTCGCCGGGGCGCACGAGATCGCGCCGGTCGCGCGCCGTGAGCAGCAGGCGCAGCGCGGTGCCCGGGTCGTCGAAGCCGGCGATCAGCCGCAGCGCCGGAATCCCGTGCGCGGCGAAGTTGGCGTGATCCGAGTTCGCCATCGTCGGCAGGTGAGTGGCGAGCGCCAGCCCCTCCTCGGCGGCGACCCGCCGGACGAAGCGGTCGAGCGCTGAAAAGTCCGTGGTCAGCGCCGTGAGCGACGGGGCGCCGCCGACCGAGTCGAGATTGACGGCGAGCCGCATGCGGGCGCGCTCGTCGTCGTCGAGCCCGGCGAGCCACCGGCGGGAGCCGGCCAGGCCCCATTCCTCGGCCGAGGTGAGGCAGACCCGCAGGCCGCGCGGCTGCGCCGCGACGCCGGCGGCGAGGCTGCGGGCGACCGCCAGCGCGACGGCGACGCCGGTCGCATTGTCGATGGCGCTCTCGCCGTGCGGATGGCCGTCGACATGGGCGGAGACGACGACGAGGTCCGGTCCATGGCCGGGCAAGTCGAGAGTGAGGATGCGGGTCCGCCCGGCGACGTCCTCGCCGTCGATCACGATCCTGGCCCGCGCCGGGCGGCCGTCCGGGCTTTGCGCGAGTGCGGCTGCCGCAGCCGTGTCGATGCCGAGCGCCGGGATGCCGGGTCCGCCGTCGCGGCCGCTCGATCCTGACACCGGGCCGGCCTCCGGCTCTGGATGGGCGATCAGGAAGCCGACGGCGCCGCGGCGCTGGGCGTGGCCGAGCTTGACGCGCCGGTGCACGTGCCCGGCCGCGAACGGGTACTCGTGGCGGACCAGCACGATGTGACCGGCGATGGCGTCGCCGGCACGCTCGAAGTCGTCCGGATGGCCGCGGCCGAGATCGATCACCTCGGCCTCGACGCCCGCGGTCGCCGCGGTGCCGAGCAGCGGCGTGCAAGCGAGCGCCCGGCCGGTCGCGAGATCGACGAGCCTCGCGTCGCGGCACAGCCAGCCCGCATAGCCGACCGGCCAGGCGCGCGGCGGCGGCGCGCCCACCGCGGTCGCGATGTCGGCGAGGCGGCCGAGCGCCCAGTCGAGCGCCGCCCGCTCGCCGGGCGAGCCGGCGACCCGCCCGCCGAAGCCGCACAGCGCCTCGAAATCAGCCCACAGCGCGGCGTCGGCGCCGCGCTGCGTGCCGCCGAGCGCAGGCGCCGTCACGGCACCACCACGCCGACGCTGCGGACGATCTCGGCCCAGCGCGCCGTCTCGCTCTCCAGAAGCGCGCGGAACTCCGCCGGCGACCTGGTCGACGGTGCGACGCCGAGCGGCTCGAGCTTGACGGCGAAGTCGGGCGCGGCGAGCACGGCGGCGAGCTCCCGGTGCAGCTTGGCGGTGATCTCGGCCGGCACGCCGGCCGGCGCCAGGATGCCCCACCAATGCTCGACGACGAGGTCGATGCCGCTCTCCTTGAAGGTCGGGATGGTGGGCCGCGACGCCAGCCGCGTCTCGCTGGCGATGGCGAGCGCCCGGATGCCGCCGCCGTCCAGCATCGTGCTCGCCGTGGCGAGCGTCGTGAAGGCGGACTGCACGTGGCCGGCATAGAGGTCATTGACGGCCGGGCCGGCGCCGCGGAACGGCACGTGCACGAGCTTGGTGTCGGTGCGGGCCTGGAACAGCTCGGCGGTGAGATGCGTCGTGCTGCCGATGCCGCCGGACGCGATCGTCACCGTGTCGGGCTTCGCCTTGGCGAGCGCCACCAGGTCCGGCGCGGTCTTCGCCGATACGCCGGCATTGACGAACAGCACCATCGAGGTGGTGCCGATCAGCCCGACCGGAGTGAAGTCGCGGACCGGGTGGTAGGGCACGCCCTTCTGGATCCCCGGCACGATGGTGTGCGGCATGTCGGCGAGCAGCAGCGTGTAGCCGTCGGGGGCGGCCTTGGCGACGATCTCGGTGCCGATCCGGCTGCCGGCGCCGGCCCGGTTGTCGATCACGATCTGCTGGCCGAGCGACTTCGACAGCCGCTCGGCGAGCAGCCGGCCGAGCACGTCCGAGCTGCCGCCGGCCGCGTAGGGGACCACCAGGGTGATCGGGCGACTGGGCCAGGGCTGCGCCGCGGCGCTCGTGGTGATCAGCGTCAGGCCGAGAACGGCCGCCCACTTCGCCAGCATGTGTCGTCTCCGAAAGGGACGAGGGTCGATGGGCCCAGGCCTATCGACAAGGCAGCCTTGTGGCAAAGCGAAATGGCGAGCAGAGGCGGGACCGAGAACGCAATTAATATGCAGCAAGAACGTGGAGAAATCGGCCACGACGATGCTATAAGTTCAACTTATGGACTTCGACGTTCGTCATCTCGAGGCGTTCCGGGTCGTGGCCGAGACCCGGTCGATGACCGCGGCGGCGCGCCTGCTCGGCGTGTCGCAGCCGGCGGTGAGCAGCCTGATCGCCCGCTTCGAGCAGCAGATCGGCCTGACGCTGTTCCGCCGCACCGGCGGCAGCCTGGAGCCGACCGCCGAGGCCGTGCAGCTGGTCGACGTCGTCGCCCCGGTGCTCGCCGACTTCGATCACGTGCGCCAGGCGATCGCCGACATCCGCGACGGCCGCTCCGGCCGGCTGATGATCGCGGCGCAGCCGCTGGTCGGGCTGGCGCTGCTGCCGGGCGTGCTGGCGGATTTCGCGCGGGCGCATCCGGGGGTGTCGCTCAAGGTGCTCACCAGCACGTCCGAGCTGGTGCGTCACATGGTGTCGGGCCATGGCTACGATCTCGGCATCGCCGACGTCCGGCTTGACGCGCAAGCCGCCATGCTGGCGAGTATCGCGGCGCCGTGCGTCTGCGTGCTGCCGGCGGATCACCGGCTCGCCGGCTACGCGATGCTGACGCCGACGCTGCTCGACGGCGAGCCCTTCGTCGCCAGCTTCCCCGAGCGTGAGATCCACCACCGCATCGGCCGCGCCTTTGCCGATGCCGGCGCGCAGTGGACGGTCGTCGCCGAGGTCGATTTCTTCGCGGTGGCCGTCGGCATGGTGGCGAACCGGATGGGCGTGACGATCGTCGACCCGTTCACGGCCGCGCAGGCGCCGCCGGGCGAGGTCGTGGTGCGGGCCTTCGCCCCGGCGCTCGACTATCGCTTCGCCGTCTATCACCCGTCGCACCGGCCGCCATCGACCGTGGCGCGCGCCTTCGTGCGCAGCTTCCTCGCCGCGGTTCAGGCCGTCGACGGTGTCACGGTGTCGGGTCGCGACGCCGACCGCTGAGGCTCGGCGCGCTTGGCTGGGCGACGTCAGAGCCTGACCGGACAATGAGTGAGTGTTTTCGGAGGGCTGTGATTCCGTCGGATTTGCAAAGATTCGATGGAGAGCACGATGCCTTGGACCGAAATCACTCGCGCCCAGTATCGGCGGGACGGGCTGCGCTTCGCAAGCAATCCGACCGACGCGGAATGGGCGTTGATCGCGCGGCGGCTGCCGCCGCGCCGCCGGATGGGTCGTCCTCGGACGACCGGTCTGCGTCGGGTCGTCGAGGCGATCCTCGACGTGCTGTCCACGGGCTGCCAGTGGCGGGCGCTGCCTGGAGACTTCCCGCCGCGCTCGACCGTGCAGGGCTACTTCTATGCGTGGCGGGACACCGGCTGGTGGCGGCGGATCGTGACGGCTCTCGTCCGCCTGGCGCGCCGGCAGCTCGGGTGCAAGCCGACGCCGACCGCGGCGATCATCGACAGCCGGAGCGCGCCGACCACCGAAAGCGGCGGCCCACGGGGCTTCGATGCGGGCAAGCGCGTTCACGGACGCATGCGCCACATCGTCACCGACACCAACGGACTGCTGCTCGCCGTGCTGGTGCATCCGGCCGACATCCAGGACGTGCACGGGGCGGTGCCGCTGCTCGAGCGCCTGCGGATCAAGGTCCCCCAGGCTCGGCTTCGTGCTCGCCGACGGCATCTATCGCGGCAAGAAGCTCGTCGAGGCGCTCGCCCCCTGCGGCCGCTGGACCATCGAGATCGTCGAGCGGCCGCGGGGCGTCAAAGGCTTCCAACTCCTGCCGCGCCGGTGGGTGGTCGAGAGAACATTCGCCTGGTTCGGCCGCTGCCGCCGCTTGGCGAAGGACTTCGAGCGATCCATCGCGACAGCGACCGCTTGGCTCCTCGTCGCACACCTGCGGCTCCTCACCCGCCGCCTCGTTAGACCCTGTCAATAAAGGCCGAATTTCGAGTCAGGCTCTCAGGTCGTGTCCTGATCTCGTGACGTGAGTCCGAGACGCCGAGCGCGGCGGTCCTGAACCGCCGCGCTCCTGTCATTTCTCGGCGCGCAAATCGTCAGAGCGGCCTGCGGTCAATCGGATCAGCCAGTACGTCCAGGGGAGGTCGACCCAGGTTTCCGCTCATTCCCGCGCAAGCGGGAATCCAGGAGTGGAACGACGAGCGGACCCGATGATCAATGGGCCGCGAGACGAACGGGCCGTCGATCCGCCCCTGAGTCCCCGCCTTCGCGGGGACGAGCGGATATTTGCTCGGTTCATCACGACGAACGGCCGCTCTGGTTCGCCCGAACCGCTCTGGACGGACTGATCAGCGCCGGTCGGGATTGCGGCCGACATCGCGGACCGGATGGCCGCGGTTCGGCTCGCCCTCGTCGGTGTCGTGGTCGTCGTCGCGGCCACGACCGCCGGCGAAGGCCGGCCGATACGACGTGTGCGACCGTCCGGCATTGCCCATCAGCAGCGCGCCGACGGTCGGCACGATGATCAAAGTGAGCGCGAGGATCACGCCGAAATTTTCCTGCACCATGGAAGCCTCCTGGCTGTTGGGTGTCGATCGGACAATCACCGGTCGGCGCGCGGGTTCCGCCATGGGCACGGTCGGCATGTCGGCCGCGCAGCGGCCCGGCCCGCAAGAGGGCGCGTGCGAGGGCGCGCGGGCGGGGCGTCGGAGGCCTTCGAAATCAAGCGTATAGCGTTAAGCGCGCGTTAAACGCGGCGGCTTATGGTGAACCGCATCCCGAGTGCAGTCGTAGCGCGTTCGCGCGGGACCCGTCATGCCGTTGTTCTCAGTTGCGTTGCGCACCGCGTATCGTGGCACCGCGTCTCGTCGGGCCACGTTCGATCGCACCGGGCGGAGGGGCATCGCCGCTCCGCTCGGGCATCTCCGGGCGAGGATCGCCGGTCTGGTTGCCGCCGCCCTCCTGATGGCGGCGCTGCTCGGCGTCGCCGTCGCCCAGAACGCGCCGGTCCGCGGCGAGCTCTCGGTCACCACCAACGAAGGCTATGCGCGCCTCGTCTTCCACTTCGCCGACGATGTCGAGAGCGAGGTGCGGATGGCGAACGGGCTCGTGATCATCGGCTTTCGCCAGCCCGTCTCCGTCAATGTCGAGCGGCTGCCCAGCATGGCGAGCGGCTGGGTCGGCGCCGCGCGCCGCGACCCGGACGGTCGCGGCATCCGCATCGCCCTGTCGCGCAGCGCCAAGCTCAACACGCTGACGGCGGGCGAACGCCTCTATGTCGATCTCCTGCCGGACAACTGGAAGGGCGCTCCGCCCGGCCTGCCGCAGCAGGTGGTCGAGGAGCTCGCGCGGCGCGCCCGCGAGGCCGAGCGCAAGATCAAGAAGCAGCAGCAGCTCGTCCGCCAGAAGCAGATGCCGCTGACGCGCGTCCGGGTGTCGCACCAGCCGACGTTCTCGCGCTACGTCTTCGATCTGCCCGATCTGATTCCGGTGGCGACCTCGCGCGAGAAGGACGCGCTCGTCCTAACCTTCGACGCGGCCCTCAAGTTCGATCTCGCCGACGCCAAGGGCAACATGCCGCCGATGGTCGGCGGCGTCGACACCGAGATCCTGGAGCAGGCGACGACGGTCCGCTTCGGCTTCATCGGCAATGTCGACGTCCGCACCTTCCGCGAGGACGAGAGCTTCGTGGTCGATGTCGGGGTGGTCGACGCGCAGAAGCGGCGCGGGGCCGGTGACGTGGCCGGTCGCGCCGCCGAGCTCGCCGCCATCCTGGCCGGCTTCGAGGGCTGCGCCCTCAAGGCGACGGCCAACAAGCTGTGCTTCGCCGACGGCAAGCCGGGCGCCCCCCTGATGCTGATCGGCGAGGCGCCGGGCCGCGACGAGGATCTGGAGGGCCTGCCCTTCGTCGGCCGCTCGGGCAAGCTGCTCGACCGCATGCTGGCGGCGATCGGCATCGACCGGCACGGGCCGGTGGAGACGGCCGCCTACATCGCCAACACGGTGCCGTGGCGGCCGCCCGGCAACCGCACCCCGACGCCGATCGAGACCCAGACCTGCCTGCCGTTCGTGAAGCGCCAGATCGAGCTCGCCGATCCGGCCGTGCTGGTGTGCCTGGGGGCGCCGGCCGCCCAGACCCTGATCGGCATCAAGGAGGGGATCATGAAGACGCGCGGGCGGTGGTTCACGTATCACACGGGGCGGCGCGAGATCCGCGCCATCGCCACCTTCCACCCGGCCTATCTGCTCCGCCAGCCGCTGGCGAAGCGGCTCGCCTGGCGTGACTTTCTCGCCGTGAAGGCAGCGCTGGCCGAAGCCGCGGCGGGGCGGCGCGACGGCGCGTGACAGCATCCGCGCGGCGGGTGTCGGCTACGTTCGAGCTGGACGGTCGTCGGGGCGGACGCGGCGTGCCGGCCGTTACGGCCGGGCCATCTTGCAGGCCGGATTGTAGGCCCAGTTGCGGTCGAGCCCGACCACGCACCATTCCACGCCGGAGCTCGCCCCGGCGAAGCCGGTGCTCTCGGCGACCGAGTAGTTGATCGTGCGGGCCTTGCCGTCGGAGGTCAGCACCCGGCCGGTGCAGAAGCGCCGCGGGATGGTGCCCGAGGCCCACGGCATGAACTTCACCTCGTGGACCCGCTCGAACCCGACGATCGTCAGCTCCGAGTTCCAGAAGCGGCGCTCCTTCTCGGCGAAGGCCTGCTGGATCTGCAGGAGCGGCCAGGACTCCTCGCACAGCGGCACCACCGCGTCGTAGCGCGGGCCGGAGAGCCAGAAGTTCAGCTCGAACAGGTTGGCCGCCCGGCCTTCGGCCGCGACGCTCACGGTGAGCGCCGCGGCCGCAGCCGTCGCCAGCAACCGGACGAACTTCCGAGTGGCGCTCATGGCCAGTCCCCCACTTCCCCCGTGCCGACCGTGGCGCGCCGGCCGGCGGGGGTCAAGCTTCGCCGGCCGGCGCCACGCACGAAGCCGGTCCAGTGTGTCCCGGCTGCACCGGCGGACCACGTCACGGTGTGCGCCTCGGCAGGACAGCAGGACCGGCGGCAGGCAATTCACACGTGGCGGTCGGGCCGATGAACCCGCGCCGGACGTCGGCTGCGCGACGTCGCAACGCCGACATGGAATGCCACGGAGCCGCCCGGAACGTCGGAAACCGGCTCGAGGCGCGCAGGCTGCGCGATATCCGGGTCTTCGACACCTCCGAAAACCGCGCATAGGTGTCATCCTTCGGTCATACAACCAGAATCTCTGCGCGGTGGCGAGTCACACACCGGACTTTGTGATGCGTACCGGAACAAAATCGCTGTTTCTCATCCCGTCGAAACGGGCGCTAAGCACAGGAAGGAGCTGTTCGATCGCTGCATTTTTGAAATGAATTCCCGAGGCGAGGCCACAATCAGAACGTGCAGTCACACCTTGGAATGGCGAACGTTTCAAGAACATCAGCCCTTTCGGACAACTTACTAGCTCTTATTGGCTAGCCGCACACCGCTGTCATTCATGAATCGAAGTTGGGCTCAGGTAATCCACCTTGGCGAACTGCCTGTACCGGGCGATCTACTTAGAATAAATTTAAACGGCGACTCGGACTATGCAGCTCATCGTAGGATATGAAGCAAAGTTTATGATGGATAACCTCGCGACGTGCAGCACACATCCGGAGCTCGAACGCGTTTTTGCGACCAGCGAAACGTTGTTCTCTGGACAATCCGTTCGGATCGTCATTCTGGCCCGGTCCGGAACCATTCTGGCGGCGAATTCCGGCTGGAGAGACTTCGCCCAGAGCGCGGGCCTCGGCTTGCCGAACAGCGGCATCGGCCAAAACTATCTCCAGTATTGCGCCTTCGCGGACGAGCAATCGGGTCGCATCATCGACGGCGTGACCCAGCTGTTGAACGGCCGGGTCGATTGCCTCTCGTTCATCTATCCGTGCCACACGCCGACCACCCAGAGCTGGTTCCTGATGCTCGGCTTCCCGTATGCGAAGGACGACGCGCGCGCGATCCTGTTGCATGTCGACATCTCGCGGCTGATGCCGGCGGCCTCGGCGGACCGGCCGAAGCCGGTCGTCCTCAAGGACGATTTCGGGGTCGAGCCGTTCAACGCCCGGCTCGAGCGGATGATGGAGACGATCGAGCGCTCGATGCGGTCCGCGGCGACGGGATCCGACGCGGTCGAGCTGCCCGAGGCGCACGCCCTCGTCGACCCGAAGGGGACCGGTCCGTCGGTCGCCCTCAGCCGGCGCCAGCGCCAGGTCCTCGAGCTGATGGCCAAAGGGCTGAGCAACATCGAGATCGGCCGCATGCTGGCGATCTCGCCGAACACCGTGAAGATCCACGTCTCCGGGATCCTGGCCCGGCTCGGCGTCCCCAATCGCGCCCAGGCGATCCATTGGACGCTGACGCGCCCCCAGGAAGCGATGCGGCGGCTTCCCTGAGCCCACCGTCGGTGGCCCGGAGCCGGCCCGGAGCCCGGTCGGCTCCGGGCCACAGGCGGCGCCGGCTCCGTCCGGCGTCCGTGCGCCGTGTCTGATCAGGCCACCCCGATCCGCAACAGATCGTGCAGGTGGACGATGCCGACCGGCATCGCTCCGTCGATCACGAACACGGCCGTGATCTTGGCGCGGTTGAGCACCTGCAGGGCCTCGCTGGCGAGCTGGTCGGGCTTGGCGCAGATCGGCCGCCGCGTCATCACCGCATCGACCGGAATCTCCATCAGGTCAGGCCGCATGTGACGGCGCAGGTCGCCGTCCGTGACGATGCCGACGAGCCGCCCCTCGGCGTCGACGATGCCGACGCAGCCGAACCCCTTGGTCGACATCTCCAGCACGGCCGCGCCCATGCGGGCGCCGAGCCGGCACAGCGGCATCGCCTCGCCGGTGTGCATCAGGTCGCGCGCGAACTTCAGGGCGGCGCCGAGCTTGCCGCCCGGATGCAGGGCGCGGAAATCGAGCGGCGTGAAGCCGCGGCTCTCCAAGAGCGCGATCGCCAGCGCGTCGCCGAGCGCGAGCTGCATCAGCGACGAGGTGGTCGGCGCCAGATTGTGCGGGCACGCCTCGCGCGCCTGCGGCAGCGCCAGCACGATGTCGGCCGCCTTGCCGAGCGTGCTCGCCGCGTCCGACGTGACCGCGACGAGCGGGATCGAGAAGCGCCGCGAATAGTCGATCAGGGCGCGCAGCTCGACGGTCTCGCCCGACCACGACAGGGCGATCACCACGTCGTCCGGCGTGATCATGCCGAGATCGCCGTGCCCGGCCTCGGCCGGATGCACGAACAGGGCCGGCGTGCCGGTCGAGGCGAGCGTCGCGGCGATCTTCTTGCCGACATGCCCGGACTTGCCCATGCCGCTGACGACGACGCGGCCGCGCGCCGCGCGGATCGCCGTGCAGGCGGCCGTGAACGGCGCCCGCAGCCCATCCCGCATGGCGGCGGCGAGCGCGGCGATGCCCTCCGCCTCCGCCTCCAGGGTGCGCAGGCCGGTCTCGACGAGATCGTGGTCGGTGCCGGGGACGAGATCGGTCGGCGGCATATCGACGACCGGGCGGTCGATCGCGGGACGCTCGGCCGGGACGTGGCTGGACGGCGGTTCGGTGGACGGCGGTTCGCCGGGCGGCAGGATGACGTCTGACATGCGCCGTCTCTACTCGTTTTTGGCCGGCGCGCAACCGTCGCCGACGCGGGGCGGAAACGCCCGTGAACCGGGCGTTAACCATACCGGCGCTATTCCGGTTAACCAGTTTTGTGCCGCCGGCCGGCGTGGAGGATGTATCGTTGCCGCGCCCCAGCTCTCGATTGACCGCATGGCTCGGTCCAGGCGCGATCATCGGCGCGGGGCTGGCAGTCGTGGCGGTCGGCCCGGCCGGCGCCCAGACGACTCCCGACCCGGCCGCCGCGGCGCCCGGCCTGTTCGCGCCGACCCGTGACGGCGGCGGCGTTCTCGCGCCGGGCTTCCAGCCGGCCGATCCGACGGCCGCGAGCCCCGACGGCCGATCCCGCTTCGGCGCCATCGACGAGACGCCTCCGGCAGGATCGCGCCCGCCGGTCCGGCCGACGACCCAGTTCGACTCGAAGAACGCCGCCAAGCCGCGCGTGACGCTGTCGTTCACCCAGCGCCAGCAGGAGGCGGCCCGGCTCAAGCGCGCCCCGCTGCCGGCCCCGCTGGTGCGCGGCACCAATCCGCAGCAGGTCCCGGTGGTCGTGCTGGATCGGCTGCGGCGCCGCGGCGGTCCCGACATCGACACGACGTCGCGCCTCAACGTGCCGGTCGCGGCGATCATCCCGCGCCGCGCCGTCGGCATCGAGGCGGACCCGTTCGCCCCGACCGGCGTGAGGGTCGGCGCCTTCACGCTGCGCCCGGCGATCGAGACGACCACCGGCTACGACACCAACCCGACCCGCATCCAAGGGCTCAAGGGCTCGAGCTTCACCCGCGTCGCCCCGGAGCTGATCATTCGCTCCGACTGGCAGCGTCATCAGCTCAATGCCGACCTGCGCGGCAGCTACACCTGGTACGGCCAGACCTATCCGCCCGTGGTCGAGTATCCCGGCACGGTGGCATCGACCGCGACGCCCGAGATCATCGACCGCCCGACCATGGATTCGCGGGTGACGGGCCGCTACGACGTCGACAAGCTGTCGCATTTCGACGGCGAGGCCCGCGCCATCATCTCGACCGACAATCCGGGCAGCCCCAACGTGCAGACCGGCCTGAAGCGGTTCCCGATCGTCACCACGGTCGGCACGACCTTCGGCTACACGCAGGGCTTCAACCGGCTCGAGGTGACCGGCAAGAGCACGTTCGATCACCAAGTCTACTCGGACTCCCTGCTCGCCGACGGCACGACGTCGAGCAACGCCGACCGCGAGTACAACCAGTACGGCGGCGCGCTGCGCGTCGCCTACGAGCTCAAGCCCGCCCTCAAGCCGTTCGTCGAGACCGGCGGCGACACCCGCATTCATTCGCAGAAGTTCGACCGCAACGGCTACGATCGTGATTCCAAGGGGCTGTTCGTCAAGGCCGGCAGCACCTTCGAGTTCTCGCAAAAGCTCACCGGCGAGGCGTCGCTCGGCTGGCTGTGGCGCTTCTACGTCGACGACGAGCTCACCAACATGTCGGGCCTCACGATTGACGCGGCGCTCACCTACACGGCGTCGGGTCTGACGACCGTCAAGCTGATCGGCACCACGGTCGCGTCCGAGATCATCGTGCCGGGCCTCTCGGGCGTGTTCAGCCGCAACGTGACGCTGCAGGTCGACCACGCCTTCCGGCGTTGGCTGATCGGCACGGCGCAGATCGGCACCGGCATCGACTCCTATGTCGGGTCCGACCGCGTCGACCACCGCTATCTCGTGTCGCTCGCGCTGCTCTACAAGCTCACCCGCGAGGTGCAGCTCAAGACCGAGCTGCGTCACGACTGGCTGCGCTCCGACATCACCAATGTCGACTGGGACGCGACCCAGGTCACGGTCGGCCTGCGCCTGCAGCGGTGAGACGACCGCAGGGGAGCGACGCCCCGCTGCTTCCGTCATGGCCGGGCTCGTCCCGGCCATCCACGAACTTCAATGGCGGCAGTGTGCTGAAAGACGTGGATGCCCGGCACGAGGCCGGGCATGACGGCGCGGAGTGTGCCGCGAGGTCTATCAGCGCGACCTGATCACTTGAGCGGCGGCCGCACGTCCTTCACCTCTCCCCGGCGGGGAGAGGTGAAGCGAGTAGCCCGATCACTCGCCGAGCAGGCGCTTCAGCTCGGTGCGGAACGCCGGCGCGATGTCGTCGCGGGCGAGCGCGTAGGCGACGTTGGCGGCCAGGAAGCCGATCTTGGAGCCGCAGTCGTAGGCGCGGCCCTCAAACTTCACGCCGAAGAAGGGCTGGTTCATGGCCAGCTTGATCATCGCGTCGGTGAGCTGGATCTCGCCGCCGGCGCCCCAGCTCTGGTTCTCCAGGATGCCGAAGATCTCCGGCTGCAGGATGTAGCGGCCCGTGATGATCAGGTTGGACGGCGCCTTGCCGCGCGGCGGCTTCTCGATCATCTCGGTGACGGCGAACGCCTTGCCGGTCGACTTGCCGGCGCCGACGACGCCGTACATGTGCAGCTTGTCGTCCGGCATCTCCTCGACGGCGATGATGTTGCCGCGCTGGCCGACCTCGTTGTAGGCGTCCATCATCTGGGCGAGGCAACCGCGCTCGGCCTGCACCAGCACGTCCGGCAGCAGCAGCGCGAACGGCTCCTCGCCGACGATGTCGCGGGCGCACCACACGGCGTGGCCGAGGCCGAGCGGCGACTGCTGGCGCGTGAAGCTGGTCTGGCCCGGGATCGGCAGGTCGCGCTCGAGATGCTCGAGATCGGCGAACTTGCGCCGCTCGGTCAGCGTCACCTCGAGCTCGTACTGACGGTCGAAGTGATCCTCGATGACCGCCTTGTTGCGGCCGGTGACGAAGATGATGTGCTCGATGCCGGCCTCGCGCGCCTCGTCGACCACGTGCTGGATCAGCGGTCGGTCGACGACGGGCAGCATCTCCTTGGGCATGGCCTTGGTCGCCGGCAGAAACCGGGTGCCGAGACCGGCGACGGGAAGAATCGCTTTGCGGATGGGCTTGGTCATGTCGCTGTTCGCATGAATGGTGCAGGCCGACAGAGGGTCGGGAGCCGCGGCAAAGAACCACGGCGCGACGCCGTAGTCCATGGATAAACAGGCGGTCGGACGAACCGCCGCGCGGTCGCCGCGAACGCTGCGCGACACTGCCGCGGAGACGCCGCAATTGCGCCGTGACGACGCCACGCGCCGTTAAGATGGCACTAACGACGCACGGCCTTCACTCGCATACGCCCGGGCGGATGCGCGGGGGCCGGGACGGAGGGACGCGATGACGAGGACCACGACGAGGACCGGGACGACGCCCTCGGTCCGCGCCGCGCTGGTGGCCCTGACTGTCGCGGCCGGCGGGCTCGCCGGCACCGCGGCGCCCGCCGGCGCGCAGAGCTTCCTGGACGATCTGTTCGGCCGCCGTGCCACCGGCAGCGTCACCCCGGCCAGTACCCCGGGCACGGTTCCGTCCGGGCTCCCGGGCGAGCGGCCATGGAGCGGCGAGTCGGGCAGCTCCGGCCATCCCGAGATGACGGCGCAGGCGATCCAGGCCGCGGCCGCGCGGTTCCCCGCCTGCGTCCAGCAGATGTGGCCGGAGGCGGCGCGCCGCGGCGTGCGGCGCCAGAACTTCGACGCGCTCACGGCCGGCCTGACGCCGGAGCTGCGGCTGATGGATCTGATGGACGCCCAGCCGGAGTTCACCAAGGCGTTCTGGGACTATCTCGACCTCCTGGTCAGCGACGCCCGGATCAAGCGCGGCCGCGAGATTCTGGCCCAGCACGCCGCGACCTTCGCGGCGGTCGAGAAGGCCTACGGGGTCGACCGCCACATCGTCGCGGCGATCTGGGGCGTCGAGTCGAACTTCGGCACCCAGATCGGCGACCGCTCGGTGCTGCGCTCGACCGCGACGCTCGCCTGCGTCGGCCGCCGCCAGGCCTATTTCCGTGACGAGTTCCTGGCCGCGCTCGAGATCCTCGACCGCGGCGACGTCGTCCCCGAGCATCTCAAGGGCTCGTGGGCCGGCGCCTTCGGGCCGACCCAGTTCATGCCGACCTCGTTCAAGCGCTACGCCGTCGACTTCGACGGCGACGGCCGCCGCGACGTCGTCGATTCGATGCCCGACATGATCGCCTCGACGGCCAACAACCTGAAGAAGGACGGCTGGGAGCCGGGCCGGACCTGGGGCTACGAGGTGGTGGTGCCGCCGGGCTTCGACTACCTCATGGCCGACGGCAAGCGCTGGATGACCCTGCAGGACTGGGCGCGGCTCGGGATCCGGCGGGCCTCCGGCGAGGCGTTCCCGCGCCCGGCCGACAAGGCTTATCTCCTGGTGCCGGCGGGCCGGCGCGGCCCCGCCTTCCTGATGATGAACAACTTTCGCGCCATCATGAAGTACAACCCGGCCGAGGCCTATGCGCTGGCGATCGGCCATCTCGCCGACCGCATGCGCGGCGGCGGGCCGATCGTCCAGCCGTGGCCGCGCGACGAGCGGGTGCTGACCGCGGCCGAGCGCTACGAACTGCAGGAGCAGCTGGTGCGACGCGGCTTCGACATCGGCAGCGAGCCCAACGGCCGGGTCGGGCCGCGCACCCGCGCCGCCATCAAGCGCTTCCAGGCCGCCGCCGGGCTGCCCCCGGACGGCTTCGCCTCGGCCGCCCTGCTGGACCGCCTGCGCTCGCGCTAGGTCCTTTCGGAGCCGCCGGATTTCACCGCGCCGCGGCGACCGCCGCGGCTTGAAAACGCCGCCTTCTTCGACGATCTTGGCGGACCGTCGCCGCGCCCGCGCGGCGGCGACGGCTCGCGTTGCCCAGACGGCGCCGACCCACCGGACCCCGACCCCCGGACCCCGACCGACCGGAAGCGGATATCGACCATGATGCAGCGGCGCCAGACCGAGCGGTTCCCGGCCCAGGGAGGCCCGGCGCAGACAGCCTCGATCCGCCGGCTCCTCGGCGCGCTCGTCGCGGTCGCGCTCGTGATCGTCGCCCAGACGGCCGCCGCGGTCCTGTCCGGCGCCCTCGTCCCCGGCGTCGCGACGCCGGCCCGCGCGCAACTGTTCGACGACCGCTTCCCGTTCCAGAACCCGTTCGGCAACCCGTTCCAGCGGCAGCGCCAGCGCGAGCAACAGCAATACTGGAACCCGTTCGCGCCGCCCCAGGAGCAGCGCCAGGCCGCGCCGCCGGCCGACTTCTCCAAGGCGCCGCCGCCCAAGAAGCACGAGGGCACGCCCAGCACCAACGTCGTGGTGCTCGGCGACTCGATGGCCGACTGGCTCGCCTACGGCCTGGAGACGGCCTTCGCCGAATCGCCCGAGATGGGGGTCGTGCGCAAGCACCGCACCCAGTCCGGCCTGATCCGCCAGGACGTGCGCTCCGATCCGCGCGGCGAGCATCCCGACTGGCCGAAGGCCCTCCAGGAGGTGCTGGGAGCCGACAAGCCCGATTTCATCGTGATGATGATCGGCGTCAACGACCGCCGCCCGATCCGCGAGCCGCGCGCCGCGCGCGCCGCCGTCGGTCGTGCCGGCCAGCAGGGGCAGCAGGGGCAGCAGGCACAGCCGGGGCAGCCCGGCCAGCCGGCGCAACCGGGCCAGCCCGCCCAGCCCGGCCAGCAGGCGACGCCCGGA
>NZ_NHSK01000188.1 GCF_016653355.1 Rhodoplanes elegans
AATCGAGGATCGGATGGTTGGTGTCCGGCGGGTGACGTGCTCGAGCGCCGCTACGGCCGTGGCGATCCAGAACCGGTGCGCTCGCCGATCCGCGGCGGGTCAGCCTGGGAATCGCGTCATGGTCCGCCTGAGGGTCGGGTCGATCTCCACGGCGACGCGCTCGAGGAACAGCTTCCCGACCGGCGTCGCCTGACCATAAAGGGAGGCAAAGACCTGGTCGCGGTCGGCCCGCGCCGCGAGGCGGTAGAGATCACGGGCGACGAAGTCCTGGATGCCCGCGACCGCGATCGCATCGGTCCGCACCGCCAGCGTCGCTCGCGGAAGCCGCATCGCCTCGTCGCCCGGACCGGTCAGAAACGCCATCTCCAGCAATGTCGCCGTCGTCGGGCCGTGCCCGCCCTCGCTCGTCCGTGCGCTCCGCAGGACGGTCGCGAAAGCGAGCCAGGCAGCCGCATCGTAAGGCGCGAGCCGGACCGCCCGCTCGGCCGCCACACGGGCCTTCGGATGAATGGCCCGCGAGGACGCATCGTCCCGCGCGGCTTCGCTGGCCCCTGACGATGCCGCGACGAGCTTCATCGCGGCATCGACCCACAGATCCCCCCGTATCGCGCCGAGGCGGGCGGCCAGCAGCGACCGCGATGCGCTTGCTTCCCGGTCACGGCTGGCCGCCGCGGTCGTCTGCAGGCGGCCGGTCTCGCCCGGTCGGACGAGCTCGGGCACCAGGAGCCAGCCGCCGCAGGCCATGACCAGGACGGCGAAAGCGAAGAGCCCGCTCCGGACCGGCAAACCCAGGCTGCGGCGTCCACCCGGCGACGGCGGCGCGGAGCTAGAGGACGAAAGCGGTGTCATTCTCGATCATCAGGCAGGTCAGACGGCCGGTCGCATAGGCGCCGGTGTCGATGTTGATGCGGTTGCGCCGAAACTCGGGCTCCATCACGGCCGTGTGACCGTGCACGATCATCTTCTCGTAGGGAGCCTCCCATTCGAGGAACTCGTCGCGAATCCACAACAGATCCTGCTCGACCTGCCGGGTGAGCGGAACGCCCGGCCGAATTCCGGCGTGCGCGAAATAATATCCCCCGAGCGTGAAGAACGGCACCATCGCCTCGAAGAACGCGTAATGGCTGTCCGGGACCGCCATGCGCAGCGCAGCCGAAAGCGCGGCGAGCTCCGCGTCGTCGGGGTTGAGCGAGGGACGCAGCCCATACGACATCAGCGTCTCGAGCCCACCCCACTGGCGCCAGCTCCGCAACACCTGCGGGTCGCTGATGAAGTCGAGCAGGAACGTCTCGTGGTTTCCCTTCAGGAACACCGTGTCGCGGTGCCGGGCGCGCGCGAGCAGGCGATCGATCACATCCCGCGACCGTGGCCCGCGATCGACATAGTCGCCGAGATAGACCTCGATCGCGTGGCGGGCGTGGTGGCCTCTGAGATCCGCGTCGATGCGATCGAAGACGTCACCCAGGAGATCGTCGCGCCCGTGCACGTCACCGATCGCATAAATGCGATATCCGGCCGGCAATGCGAATGCAGGCTCCTTCGATCGTCCGAGCGTCCACACGGTGAAGGTCCGATCCGGCGAGGCAGTCGTTCGTCGTGATCGGGTTAGCAAATTCGGCGAGGCCGCTCCACCGCGACGACGTCGCGGCGCGGTCGAGTCTCGTTTTCTCGGGTCCAGACCGTCATGGCCGATGCGACTCTGGATGGGCGCGCATCCATGAGAACCGCCCGGGATGACGCGTGCCGAAAGGATCGATGGACCACACGATGGCGAGCGGTTCATCCCCGACCGGCCCATGCGAAAGCTCGGAGAGTTAACGAAAGCGAACCGAAACGTCTTTCATTTTCAATAATTTGCGTTATGTGACCGAACGTGATCGCAAGCCGCGTCCGCTATCTCTGGTCCGGAGACGACGAGCGGAGCGGCGATCATGCGCGGCAAGGCGACAGCGGTCACGAAGGCGACGGCGGTCACGATCCTGGCGGGGCTGACGGTTCTGGGCTGGTCGGTTTCGACCGAGGCAGCCTTCTTCGGCGCTCCCCGCGTGCTCAAGCAGCAGGTCGCCCGGCTGCAGCTCGACGAGCCGGCGCCCGCCCCGATGGCCCACACGCGGTTCTGCCTGCAGTACACGCACGAATGCAAGGTGCGCCGGACCGTGTTCCGCGGCGGCGCCATGAAGCTCACGCCCGAACGCTGGGCCGAGCTCGCCAAGGTGAATGCCGAGATCAATCGCGCCATCACGCCCGAGCCGAACACCCGCGGCGTCGCTTACGAGCGCTGGCTGATCGGCCCGTCGGCCGGCGACTGCAACGACTACGCTGTCACCAAGCGCCACGAGCTCGTCAAGCGCGGCTGGGCGCCGCGCAATCTCCTTCTCGCCGAGGTCGTGGTCGCGTCCGGCGAGCATCACCTGGTCCTCGTCATCCGTACGACCGACGGGGATTTCATCGCCGACAATCTGCATCCGGCGATCCGGGCCTGGGCGACCCCGCGCTACCGCTGGGTCCGCATGCAGTCGCCGAAGAACCCGCAGTTCTGGTCGAGAGTCGCGATCGGCCGCCCCGACCGCTCCGTCTAGCGGCTGGATTGCCCCAGGCGCTGCGCGAGGCCCAGGCCGAGCACGAGACAGGCCAGGACCATCGGGCCGAGCCCGAGCAGGCTCGCGTCGTGGAAGGCGCCGATCGCGAGCGTCACCACACAACCGGCCGCCGCCGCCGAATAGAAGGAATCCCGCCCGCGTTTCAGCGCGCCCCGGATCAGCAGGCCGGCGATCACGGCCGCCATGAGGAGAGCGATCCACGGCGCCGCGGTGCCGAGTTCGATCGCGAGCGCGGCCACTGTGGTGGGCGCCCCCGGCAGCCCGCTTACAGCCCCTTCCTCGTAGGACGAGAGCACCCGCGCCGTCGTCCCAGCCCCGGTCCCCGTCGCCGTGACGTCGGCGATCAAACGTTGCGCTGCGTCGAAGCGACCGGGTGCCACTTCCGCGAAGCGGATCGCCAACGGCGCATCCCGCACGCCGCCCAGGGCTGCGAGGCTCATGACGACCACGACGGCTCCAGCCGCGGCCAGCCCCCACCCCAGCCAGACGATGCCGCCCATGCGCCGCACGACGACGACGAGGGCGAACGTCGCGGCGCCGCTCAGCGCCGAGATCAGCATGATCCCGCCGCGAAAGAACCCGACCGCGAAGACGCAGACGAGCAGCGCCACGAGGGCGAGCGACAGGCGCTCGATCAGCGCCACCGTCGACATGGCCCCGCGGCGATGCCGCGTCTCGTAACGCTCGAACACCAGATCCGCATAGGCGAGCGCCGTGACGACGCCGAGTGCGGCGGCGGTGTCGAAAGCCGCCCTGGTCCGCCCCTGCAGTTCCCCCAGGAACGTCGCGCCGGAGAGGTCGTGCGAGACGACGACGAGCGCCATGGCGGCCGTCGCGCCCGTAAGGGTCCCCAGCGTCCACTCGGCACGGCCGCGGTCGATGGTGGCGGCCGCACTCGTGAGGACGAGCGCGAGCGCGAGAAGCCAGGTGCAGAGCGCCACCACGGTCGCACCGGGATCGATCGTGACCGGGGCGTAGACGGACGCCCCGAGGGCGGACGCCGCACTCGCCCAGATCGGATGGGCGAGCCCCGGGACCGGGACGAGCTGAACGATCGTCCACACGACCGGCACCAGCGCGAGCGGCACGACCGGCGCCAGGGCCCGTCGAAGCTGTGCGGTCTCCCCGGGACGGAGCGACGCCGCAACGATCGCCAGTCCGAGGCCGACCGCGATCATCAGGGCGCCCATCGCCCCGCGCTCGCCGACGACCGGCAGACCATCGGCGACGGACAGAAGCGGAATGCAGACGACCAGGGCCAAGATGGCGAACGATGCGACGGTCACGGCGACCGACCCGAGGCAAGGATGATACCGATCTAAACGCGAATGATCACATCACGGCGTGCCAGCCGACGTCCCTGTTCGAGATTGTGGCTCGGCACGCGTGCTTCGGTACCATGAACCGGCAACCCATGTCATGCGTCGCCGCCCGCCGACGGTACCACCGTCGCGAACGAGACACATCACACGCCACTATGAATGGGCTGCCAGTATCGATTGGCTGCAATTATCGATTGGCTGCAAGTATCGATTGACGTCGTGTGCGGCGCTCAAATTTCGGCGGCGGGCACGCGAGTGGGGGCGGACCTGGTCATCGTTCGAGCCCGTGACACGACCAGGAGATACTGGGCCGTAACGCCTGCCAGATAGCCCACCTGAAGCGCGAGGGCGACGCCGACGCAGTAAGCGACCAGGGTCGTCAGGGGAAGGTCGTTCGAGACAGCGAACGCCACGAGGCCGATCCAGGCGACGAGGGTCACCGGAACGAGGCTCAAGACGCCGTACCGCATACCGAGGACGGCACCGGTGAGAACCGACACGACGAGACAGGCGAACATCGAACACCTCTCACGACGAGGGTTCGACCAAATGTCTTAAGAATCCGCTAACGATTTCGCCCGAGTTCGACAAATAGAAACCGATACAATCTTAACGATCTTCTGCACCATCACCCGCCAGACGGGCACCGTCGTAAAGGGCTACGTCGCCCCATATCCCAACCGTCATCTCGTTATTGTGGACCACCGCGAGCATTACAGACATTGCGCGGAACGCGATCGAGGATCTCTGGCTGTTGTCGAGACAAGCGCCGCCACGAGGGCCCGCCCCCCGG
>NZ_NHSK01000189.1 GCF_016653355.1 Rhodoplanes elegans
CCCCCCCCCCCGAGATTTGCGGGCCTGGGTCCCGGCTCGCACTGCGTGCCGCAGCGCGTTCGGGACACGTAGCTGGCGCTACGCCACGCTGCGCAGCGGCGCGGCGATGCGGTGGCGCTCGATCATGGCGGCATCGACGTCGATGCCCAGCCCGGGGCGGTCGCTCACCGCGACATGACCGTGCGACACGGCGACCGGGTGCCCCGTCACGTCGGCGGCGAGCGCCGGCGACGTCAACGTCAGCGCCCAGGCGAGGCCCGGCAGCACCGCGGCAGCGTGCAAGGCGGCCGCGCAGGCGATGCTCGACTCGCCGGTCTTGCAGGAGAGGTTGACGTCCATGCCGAGCCGGTCGGCGAGACGGCCGGCCTCGACCACGGCCCGCAGGCCACCGAGCTTGATCGCCTTGAGGCTGACGCCGTGCGCCGCCTTGCGCTCGTGATGGCGGCGGATGTCGTCGAGCCCGTGGATGCCCTCGTCGGCGCCGAGCGCGATCGGCGTCGCCGCCGCCACCTCGGCCATGCCGGCGAGATCATGGGCGGCGACCGGCTGCTCCAGGAAGTCTAGCCCCGCCCCCGCGACGGCGCGCACGAAGGCGAGCGCCTCGTCGACCGAGAAGCCCTGGTTGGCGTCGGCCGAGATCAGCACGTCGCCGCCCAGCACGGCGCAGATCGCGGCGCTGCGCTCGGCGTCGCGGAGCGCCGTGTCGACCCCGACCTTGATCTTGAACGCCGTGTAGCCCGCGGCCTTCTTGCGCGCCGCATCGGCGAGGTCGCCGTCGCGGTCGCCGCCGCCGACCACGGCGAGCAGCGGCGCTCGCTCGCGCAGCTTGTCGCCGAGCAGCGCGTGCACGGGCCGACCGGTGGCGCGGCCGACGAGATCGAGGAGCGCGATCTCGACCGCCGCCTTGGCCGCGTGATTGGCGTACATGCGCCCGTCCAGGGCGGCGCGGGCGCCGTCGAGATCGGCCGGATCGCGGCCCACCAGCACCGGGGCGAGATGATCGATCGCCGCCGTCATGCTCGCGATCGTCTCGCCCGTCATGGTCGGGGCCGAGGCCGCCTCGCCCCAGCCGACCGTGCCGTCGTCGGCGACGACGCGCACCAGCATGTTGTCGGCCCGCCGCACCTCCTCGCCCGCCATGATCACGGGCTTCCTCATGGGCAGGCCGACGGCGATCGGCGTGATGCTGACGATATTCAAGGACGTGTTCCTCATGTCCGCGACAGCGGCGAATGCGCCGCCGAGCACCGATGCGCCTCATCCTGAGGAGGCCGCGAAGCGGCCGTCTCGAAGGATGTGGCCCCATGGAGCTGATGGCCTACATGGTTCGAGACGCGGCCTGCGGCCGCTCCTCACCATGAGGGGTGAGTCGATGCGACCACCCCCGCCTCAGCTCTTCATCTTGATGCCGGCCTTGGTGATCACGTCGCGGAACATCGGGATCTCGCGCGCCACCCGCTCCATGTGCTGCTTGCCGGTCTTCGCCTGCACCTCGAAACCGGACTTGGTCAGCTTCTCGCGCATGTCCGGCTTGGCGAGGAGCGCCAGCGTCTCCTTCTCCATCCGGGCGACGAAGTCGGGCGACGTGCCGGCCGGGGCGAGCAGCGCCGTGTAGGTCTCGAACACGAAGCCCGGATAGCCGGCCTCGACCATGGTCGGGATCTCGGGCAGGTCGTGCCAGCGCCGCTCGCCCGTCACGGCGAGCGCCTTGACGGCGCCGCTCTTGATGTAGGGATGCGCCGGGGCGAGCACGCCGGAGGACAGCTGCACGGTGCCGCCGAGCAGCGCCTTGAGGGCCTCGCCGCCGCCCGAGAACGGCACCGTCGCCATGCCCTGCAGGCCCTCGATCGACTTCAGCACCTCGGCCTCGAGCTGCGGCGTGGTGCCGACCGGCGGGACCGAGACGTTGAACTTCTCCGGGCTCTTCTTCGCCAGCGCGACGAACTCCTTCATGGTCGACACGCCGAGCTCGGGCTTGACGGCGAACACGTTGGGCGAGGTGGCGAGCTCGCAGATCGCGGAAAAGTCCTTGAACGGGTCGTAAGGCAACGTGTCGTAGAGGCTCGGATTGACCACATAGGCGCTGGTGGCGAGCAGGATCGTGGTGCCGTCCGGCTCGGCGCGGGCGACGTGGCCCATGCCGATATTGCTGCCGCCGCCGCCCTTGTTCTCGACATAGATCGTGCCGCCCATCTGATCCTGCAGGGCGGCCGCGACGATGCGGGCGATGATGTCGGACGGCCCGCCGGGCGAGTTGGCGACCACGATCCGAAGCGGCCGGTCCGGATAGGCCGCGACCGCCGCGCCGCTGCGCAGCACCGCGGGGGCCGCGAGGCCGAGCGCGGCGCCCCCGACGAAGAGACGACGCGAGATGGTCTTGCGGGGCCGCGCCGCGGCGCCCGCTCCGGTCGAGCTGGTCATGACTCCTCCCTGCGGCCGTATCCGGCCTGACGACTTTTTTGGTTCGTCGTTTCGCCGTGCGGCATGCGCCGCTTCGGCGGGCTCAGGTTAGGGAGGGCGCGCCCGCTGTGCAACGGTCGTCGGGTCGCAGCGCGCGCGTTCTGCCGCGCGAAACGAAAAACGCGCCGTCCGCGAGGACGGCGCGTCGACCATATCGGTCGCGGCCCGAGCGGGCCGCGTGATCACTTCGTCTTGGCGCAAACGAGCTTCGCCTCGGACGGGACGGCGTCGCCGGTCCAGGTCGCGGCGACCAGGGTGCGCTCGCCCGGATTCGGCACCGCGGTGAGCAACACCTCGTCCGCCTCGCAGCTCGCCTGGCACGGCGCCTGGCCCTGGCAGGCCTTGCTGACGACGCGCAGCAGCGCGGTCGCAGCGGCCGCCATCCCGGCCGGACCGGCGGCACCGGCCGCACCGGCGGCGCCGGCCTCGCCCTTGTCGCCCTTGTCCCCCTTCGGACCGGCAGGACCCACCGGCCCCTGCTGCCCGGTCGGCCCGGCCGGGCCGGCGGCCCCGACTGCTCCCGGAGCACCCGGAGCGCCTGCCGCACCGGCGTCGCCCTTGTCGCCCTTCGGGCCGGCCTGGCCGCAATTGGCGATGACGATCTCGCGGGTGTCGGGCTCGGACTTCACCGTCACGGTGCAGTCGCCCGGATGATAGGCGGCCCGCCAGGTGAACCGCCGGTCCTTGCCGGAGACGACCTCGAACTTGCCGTCGAACGTGACCTTCTCGTTCGGCCGCGTGACCCGACCGATCACGACGATCTCGCCCGCCTCGATGCGGGCTCCGGAAATCTCGATCGCGGCTTCGGCCGACCCGACGGCGAGCAGAGCCGCCATCACCCCCAAGGTGAGCGTTCGCATGTCCTGACGTGACCTTCTTGCTGGCGTGCTGGCGAACGGGCCCGTTGCGGCCCGGAGAGGCGAGGCTTTCCCCGGGCGGAACGCGGACTCAGGTCGCCCGGCGTTCCGCTCGCGAGGTCCGACCGGGCCGGGCGGCCCGGTGTCGTCGTCGGACGGACGTGTCGTCCATCGATTGGTCCGGCGTCGGTTCGCCGATCGCCGACGCGGGGTCGAAACCCCGCGCCGTCTCGCGGGTCGCCGGTCACCCGGCGACGGACGATCTCAAGAGGAGGCGCCCGGCTTGCCGGCGACGCCGCCCTTGGTCGCGTCCGTGACGGCCTTGATCGCGGTCTCGCTCAGATCCTTCACCTGCTCGGTCATCGCCTGCATCTGGGTCTGCAGGAACTCGGTCTGGAGCTTGAGGATCTCCTGCGGGTCCTTGGCGGACATCAGGTTCTGGGCGAAGTCGAAGGCGGTCGCCACGTTGCGCTCGGCGTAGCCGAGGACCTTGTTGCTCAGCTCGGAGCCGCCCAGCATCGGCACGCCGGGCATGCCGCGCTGGAAGAACTGCAGGTAGCTGTTAATGGCAGAGCGGACCTGTTCCATGCTCTGCTCGGTCATCTTCCGGAGGTCAGCGGGCATTTCGAAGGGCGACCCGGTCTTCATGACGATCTCCTGGATACACGCTGCCAGCGAAGCGGCGGGCGCGGTGCCTATGAACAAATGTGAGCGAACCAGCGCATGATAGGCATGCGAAACGCGGCTGGTCAAAAGTTATTGCAGCGCACCAAAACAACCGTGTGACCACGTCCGGGCTAGCCGCCGTGGCCATCGCCCACTCCGGCATCAGTCCCACTGCTCCTTCGGCTGGCGCAAGAGCGCGACCAGAACCGCGAGCGCCCGGTCGAAGTCGGCCATCTCCATGTGCTCGTCCGGGTTATGGCTGCCGTTGCGGTTGCGGATGAACAGCATGCCGGACGGGATGCCGGCCTGGGCGAAGGTCGCGGCGTCGTGGCCGGCGCCGCTCGCCATCTCGATCGGGTCGACGCCCACCGTCGCGGCGGCCGCCCGGAGGCGGCCGAGCAGCGCCGGCGCCATCGCGGCCGGGGTGCTGCCGGAGAGCGCCCCGAGATCGAGCCGCACGTCGCGCCGGGTCGCGATGTCGAGGCCGATCTCGACCAGGCGGCGGCGAACCTCCTCGAGCGTCGCCTCGCTCCGGCTGCGCACGTCGATGCACAGCCGCGCCTCGCCGGCGACCGCCGAGAAGGAGTGCCGGGCCGGGTCGGTGCCGATGATCCCGAACGTCACGGCGAGGTCGTGCCCGTCGCGCTCCATGCGCTCCCACAGGCCCTGCATCGCCGTCACCAGCTCGGCCGCGGCGACCACGGCGTCGCGGCGCAGGGTGCGCGGCGTCGCGCCGGAATGCGCGTAGGCGCCGTGGAAGGCCGCCTCGCGGAACCGGAAGCTGCCGCGGATGCCGGTGACCAGGCCGAGCGGCCGTCCTTCCGCCACCAGCACGGGCCCCTGCTCGATATGCGGCTCGAGATAGGCGACGGCGCGCGCCCGGTCGATGCGGGTCGCGCCGCGGCGCACCGCCTCCGGATCGAAGCCGAGGTCGCGCATGTGGTCGGCGAGCGAGCGGCCGGTGTCGCTGCGCGTCACGGTGTCGAGGACGTCGGGCGGCAGCACGCCGAGCGCCGTCTTCGAGCCGATGTAGCTGTGCGGAAACCAGCAGCTCTCCTCGGCCCGCAGACAGAGGACGCAGAGATCGTGGGCCGGCACGACCCCGAGCCGTTCCAGCACGGCCGCCGCGGCGAGGCCGAGAATCACGCCGGCGGCGCCGTCGAAATTCCCACCGTGCGGCACCGAGTCGAGATGCGAGCCGACATAGAGCGTGCGGCCGCGGTCCACTCCGGGGAAGGTCAGGAACTGGTTGCCGGCCGCGTCGAACGCCGCCTCGCCGCCGAGCGCCACGGCGGCCTCCGCCATCACGGCGAAGGCGGCGCATTCGCCCTCGCCGTAGGCGACGCGGGTGACGCCGGGCGGATCGGCGGAGCGCTCCGCGAGCGCGTCGAACAGCCGGGCGCCGAGCGCCGCGCCTTCGGCGAGAGCCTCGGCGAGGCGATCGTCGGCCGTGACCTGCATGGTCGCCCTCGTTCGCCCCGCCGCGCCGCGATCAGCCGCGGCCGCCGGCCTTCATCAGCTTCGGCACCACGGCACGCGCCGCGTTGAGCACCATGGCGGCGTCGTTCTGATACGGGATCCAGGTGCAGCCCTTGGCGACCCAACCCTCGGCCATCTCGGGCGTCTGGGCCGACAGCCCGTAGGGCACGCCGTTCGCCTTGCAGATGGAGAAGATCTTCTCGTAGGCCGCGTGGAGAATCGGATTCTGCATCTCGGCCGGGATGCCGAGATCCTGCGAGAGGTCGTCGGGGCCGATCATCACGCAGTCGACGGCGCCGGTCTTCAGGATCGCGTCGAGATTGGCGATCGCCTTCTGGGTCTCGACCATCACGACCAGCATGGTCTCGCTGTTGAGATGGGCGAGCATCTGCTTGGGGTCGCCGGCGAAGTAATCGGTGTGCGGCCCGCGCAGGTTCATCGGCCGGCTGCCGATCGGGTAGTAGCGGGTCGCCTTGACGATCTCCATGAACTGCTCGGCCGTCTCGATCGACGGCAGCAGCAGCCCCTGCGCACCGGCGTCGAGCGGCCGCGTCAGGTCGTGCGGCTTGAGCGTGCCGGGCGGCCGGACGATCGGCGTGATCCCGCACTCGCGCGCATACATGGCGAGCGTCCCCACCGTCTCCATGTTGAAGTCGGTGTGCTCCATCTCGATGATGACGAAGTCGAAGCCCGACGAGGCGAGGATCTTCACCACGCGGGGATGCGGGCACAGCGTGATCCAGGTGCCGAAGGCGGGCTTGCCCTCGCGCTGAAGGGCCTTGACCTTGTTGCTCTTGATCATGGGACGTGACTTTCCGGAACGCGGGGTGACGATCGATCAGACGGGCGCGGCGACGCGGCGATGCGCCCACACGTCGGGATCGACCAGATGCGCGGGACGGCGGCCGGCGAGCACGTCGACGACCTGGCGGGCGGTCTCCACCGCGGTGCGCTCCAGCGCCTCCTCGGTGGCGCCGCCGGTGTGGGGCGACAGCAGGATTCCGTCGCAGGCCGTGTAGGGATGGCCGGCCGGCAGCGGCTCGGTCTCGAACACGTCCATGGCGGCGCCGCGCAGATGGCCGCTCTCGACCGCCTCGATCAGCGCCTCGGCGACGACCAGGGCGCCGCGCGCGGTGTTCACCAGCGCGGCCCCCTTCTTCATCGCGAACAGCCGCTCGCGGTCGAACATGCCGCGGGTCTGGGCGGTGAGCCGCTGATGCAGCGAGACGATATCCGCCTGCGTCAGCGCCGCCGCGAGATCACCCACCGGCACGGCACCGACGGCGCGGATCTCCGCATCCTCGGCGCTCGGCGAGTAGACCAGCACGCGCATACCGAAGGCGAGCTGCGCGATCTCGGCGGTGCGCCGGCCGATCTTGCCGAAGCCGAAGATCAGCAGCGTCTTGCCGGAGAGCTCGTGGAAGTCGCGGGCGTAACGGTAGTCGAAGTCGCCCGCGCGCACCGCGCGGTCGCATTCGCGCACGCGCTTCATGATCGCCATCATCTGCGAGATCGCATGCTCGGCGACCGACTGCACGTTGGCGGTCGGCGTGTAGACGATCGGCAGCCCGATCTTTCGCGCATACGCGACGTCCACCGGGTCGTAGCCGGTGCCGTGATTGCCGAGCACCCGCAGCCGCGGGGCAGCCGCCATGGCGGCGCCGTCGAAGCCGGCATTGCGAGTGATCGCCGCGACCGCGTCGGTCACCTCGCGAGCGACCACGTCCATGGTGGCGGCGCTCGCCTGCCGGACCGTCAGCCCGGCCTGTTCGAGAATTCTGATCCCGCCCGGATGGATCGGCTGGACCAGCAGGCAGAGACCGCTCACGCCGCGCTCTCCTTGGCGGTCGCCGTCGTCGCCCGCGCGTCGAAGGCGGCCTTCGCCTCCACCGTGGTGACGAATTCGGCGCCGTTGTTCGGCACCCAGGCGAGGAACTGCTTGAACCGTTCGATCCAGGCCGGCTCGCCGACCGAGCCGGTGTGGAACAGCGAGTGGACGATCTGCTGCTCGCCGGTCCGCTGCGCACGCTCGCGAATCACGTTGAAGACGCGCTGCAGGTTCGACAGCTCCGATTGTTCCACATGGAGGAGGTTCTTGTAGGCGGCGCCCCCGCCGTCGGCGCCGATCGGGATCTCGAACACCTGCGAGCGCGCCTGGCCGGCGGCCGGCAGCCGCGGGTTCATCGGGAGGTAATGGCCGGTCGTCTCGGCATGCACCCAGATCGCCTCGCGGTCCGGATGGTTGCCGCCCGGCGAGCAGGAGCAGTCGATGAACACGCCGGTCTGCGGCAGCAGCTCGTTCATGAAAGGGGTGTAGGCGTAGTGGCCGCCCCGATAGGCGACCGGCCTGATCCCGGCGTTCTCCAGCCGCCGCTTGCAGTCGAGATAGACCGCCGTGACGTGATCACGTTCTGCGTAGCGGGTGCCCTGCCCCTTGATCTCCTCGTGCAGATGGACCGACAATTCGGCGCCGCCGGCGACCGCCTCGCGATACACGTCCAGCATCTCTCCGTCGTAGTAACCGGTGCGGCAGTAGGTGCCCGAGTGCGGCGACAGGATGAACTTGCCGCCGGTCATGTCCTTCAGCATGCGGCAGAGCCCGCGGGTCTCGCCGACGCTCTGCTCCACCTTGGGCGGATCGACGCGGAAGTCCCGACCCGGATCGAAAGGCGCATAGACCAGCCAATTCACGTCGATGAGGGGGACGAGGAGAACGTCGGGTCGCGCGCTTGCTGATGCCATGGTCGGGATTCCCGGGCCTCTGAAACAGGGGTGCGTCCGCCGGTCGCGCCGACGCCGCACGAAAAATATGCGACGGCTCGGATTGCGTCTTCAAATCGATTGATCTAAACGATTATTCGATGAACCGGAATAATATCACCATCCGGCAACTGCGCGCCTTCGTCCTGGTGGCCGACAAAGGCAGCTTCGTCGCGGCCGCCGAAACCCTCGCCCTGTCGCAACCGGCGCTCAGCCACTCGATCCAGCAGCTCGAGGAGCAGATCGGCAGCGCGCTGTTCCACCGCACGACGCGCAGCGTGAAGCTCACCGGGCTGGGCATGGGGTTCCTGCCGACCGCCCGCCATCTGCTGCGCCAGATCGACACCTCGATCGCCGACATCCAGGAGGCCGCCGCCCGCAAGCGCGGCCGCGTCGTCGTCGCCTGCCTGCCCTCCATCGCCTTCCGCCTGATGCCGTCCGTGATCGCCGGCGAGGCGTCGCGGCTCGGGTTGCGGGTCGTCGTCAAGGACGTCAACCTCACCGCGATCACCACGGCCGTACTCGATGGCCAGGCCGATCTCGGCATCGGCAGCTTCGAGACGGCGGCGCCGTCGCTCGACGGGGTGGTGATCGGCCGCGACCGCTTCTACGGCGCCTTCCCCAAGACCCATCCGCTCGCCCAGAAGACCGAGGTGACGTGGGCCGATCTCCAGGGTCACCCGTTCATCGCGATGACGCTCGAGCACGGCATCCGCAACCTGATCGACAATGCGATCGCGCCCTACAACGTGCGCCTGTCGATCGCCTCCGAGGTGTCGAACCTCGTCACCATCTACGGCCTGCTCGAGCAGGGCGTCGGCATCACGGCGCTGCCCGGGCTGGCGCTGCCGCCGGGCGAGCACCCGCTGCTGGTCTACCGGCCGCTCAAGGACCCGGTGCTCGAGCGCACCATCCGGGTGGTCTGGCGGCACGGCATCGGCCTGTCGCCGGCGGCCCGCACCATCGTCAAGGCGATCACCGAAGTGATCACCGACGGCAAGGTGCTCAATCAGGACGGCGGCCTGACGGTCGCGGCGACGCTGGCCTTCACGGACGATCCGGGAGCGCCGAAAGCCCGCGGGTCGGGCAAGCCGGCGGCCGCAAAGAGAGCCCCGGGACACAGCGGGGCGTCGCCCCGGCGGTCGGCGGGGGCGATCACAGAGGTATGATCGGGCGGGCATGAATTTCGCATGGTTGCGAGCGTAGTGTCATCGGTTCACATGGTGAGTCCGCGACCGCTCGTTCACCCGGAGACCCCCGCTCCATGCCTCTTTCGCTCGTGACGTCCCTCCAGTGCTGCTCGGGGGACCGCATCGCCACCGAGACGTCGGCCGACGCCCGGCCGATCGCCGTCCCGTCCGCCGAGCGCCCCTTCAGCATCACGGCCGGCCTCGCCCCGATGCTGCGACGGACCGTGACGACGCGGTGCACGGCCAATCCCGATTGCGTGATCGCCGACCGCTGTGCGGCGACGCCGGCCATGAAACAGGCCTGCGCCGCCGCGTTCCAGACCTGGGTCCGCCGCGGTCTCGCGGCCGAGGATGCGGTCCGCAGGCCGGTGGTCCGCTGACGCCGGGCCGGCTCCCGCGCCCTGCCGATTGATCGCCGCCGCCCGCGGTCGTAGGGTCCGGCCGCCGTCGCCCGACGGCGCCCTCCCGCGTCGCGCCGACGACCGGCCGCGACGCCCCGCAACGACCACGAGAGACATCAGACATCATGGCGTCGATCACGCTCCGGCGTCCGGACGACTGGCACGTTCACTTCCGCGACGGCGCGGTGCTGCGCACCGTCGTGCCTTACACGGCGCGCCGCTTCGGCCGCGCCATCGTGATGCCGAACCTCACGCCGCCCGTCACCACGGCCGCCATGGCGGCCGCCTATCGCGAGCGCGTCGTGGCGGCGATTCCGGAGGGCGTGGCGTTCACGCCGCTGATGACCTGCTACCTCACCGACGCCACCGACCCGGCCGACCTGATCGCCGGCTTCCGCGACGGTGTGTTCACCGCGGCCAAGCTCTATCCGGCGCACGCCACCACCAATTCTAGCCATGGAGTCACCGACGTGGCGCGCATCGCTCCGGTGCTGGCCGCGATGGAGACGGCCGGCATGCCGCTGCTGGTGCACGGCGAGGTCAACGACCAGGCGGTCGATATCTTCGATCGCGAGGCGGTGTTCATCGAGCGCGTGCTCGATCCGACCCGCCAGCGCTTCCCCGCCCTCAAGGTCGTGATGGAGCACGTCACCACCAAGGAGGCGGTCGACTATGTGCGCACCGGCGGCCCGCTGATCGGCGCGACCGTGACGCCGCAGCATCTGATGATCAACCGCAACGCCATCTTTCGCGGCGGCATCCGGCCGCACTACTACTGCCTGCCGGTCGCCAAGCGCGAGGTGCACCGGCTCGCGGTGCGGGCGGCGGCGACCAGCGGCGACCCCTCGTTCTTCCTCGGCACCGACACGGCGCCGCATCTCAAGCATCTGAAGGAGGCCGAGTGCGGCTGCGCCGGCCTGTTCAACGCGCCGGCCGCGATCGAGTGCTACGCCACCGTGTTCGCGCAGGAGAACGCCCTCGACAAGCTCGAGGCCTTCGCCTCGCTCAACGGCCCGGCCTTCTACGGCCTGCCGCCGAACGAGGAGCGCATCACCCTCACCGACACCCCACCGGCGGCGCCTGCCGAGGTGCCGGTGCCGGGCGAAGGCAGCCTTCGCGCCTTCGGCTCCGACGAGGGGCTCGGCTGGAGCGTGGTCGACGCCGCAGCGTGAGCGGCACGAGGCGGACGCGCCGGTTCGCCGGCGCGGCGAGCGCCCCCGTGCCGGTCCGAGAACTCCGTGGATGATGGACACCGTGCGGGCTTGGTGAAAACGTTTTCACCGCCCGGCATGGAGCCAACGCTTCGCAGATCCACGGCTCGATCGGTGACTGGTGAAAACGTTTACATCGACGTCGTTGCGGCCGTGGCATCTCGCTCGCTCGTGAGGAGCGCTCTGCCGCAGCGTCTCGGCTGCCGCGACCACTGCATCCGCTGCGCGCGCGGCCTTCGGCCCCACTCCTCGAAGGTCCCCCGGCGCACTTTGGTGAAAACGTTTACACCAAGATAGTCGTGCACTCCGATCGACGCAGTGAATCCTCAGAGCGCCGTCAGCGCGCGCGTCGGCGTGGCTCGGGCTTCTGCTCGGCGGCGGGCTTCTGCTCCGCCGGCTTGCCGTCGGTCGTGGTGCCGTCCGGGACGACCTCCCAGGTGCCGGCGCCGACCCGGTCCTTCGCCTCGATGACGCCATCGGCGCGCACGCAGCGATAGCTCGCCGCGAAGTTCAGCGTGCCGTTCGGCAGGAAGGTCCGGCTGTCCGAGGC
Source organism: Rhodoplanes elegans (assembly GCF_016653355.1). GTDB lineage: Bacteria > Pseudomonadota > Alphaproteobacteria > Rhizobiales > Xanthobacteraceae > Rhodoplanes > Rhodoplanes elegans. The sequence goes on from NZ_NHSK01000189.1 coordinate 11,575, forward strand.
GACGCAGTTGCGGCCCGGGATCGAGCCCTCGGACTGCACCAGATTGCCGCGGCGAACGCCGGTCGCCCGCCCCTGGTCGATCTCGATGCGGACCTGCTCCTTGTCGAAGTGCCACAGGCTGACGAACCGCGCCTTCGGCTCGTCGCGGAACCACGCCGTCACCTTCAGGGTCGCCTTGGCGGGCGGCACCGCCGCATCCCATTGCGACGCGAGCGTCAGGCCGTGGCGGGCGAGCACCGCGTCGAGCGACTGCAGCGCGGTGGCGCCCGCCGCCCCCTGCCCGACCAGATCCCTGCGGATGGCGTCGATCCCGGCGAGCCAGCCGGTGCGATAGGTCGCGTCGTAGGCGTAGCGGGCACGCAGCCGCCACGGCTCGCGCAGCGCCTCCCGTGTCGCCGCTCCGTCGGCGGCGCGCGCCATCGCCTGGGCGGCGGCGCCGTCGCCGGCCGCGGCGGCGTCGAGCCAGCCGGCCAGCGCGTCGACCGTGGCGGTGCGGGCTCGAAGCTGCGCATGGATGCCGGCCAGGGTCTTGAGCTGGCCGGGAGTCGGCCGCTTGCCGGTGGCGATGAAGACGTCGCGGAAGATGTCCTCCACGGGCACGTCGCCGCGCAGGCGGTGCCACTCGTCCTCCGCCTCGTCCCAGACCAGGGCGACGTCGAAGACCGTCTCGTCGGGCGCGACCTGCGGCCGGTACAGCTCCGGCGGCGACGACGGCACGTAGACGGAAGCGTCCGCCAGCGTCTCGCCGTGCTGGGCGATCAGGGCGCGATACCGGGGATCGACCTTGCCGCCACGGGCCTCGCCGGCGAGCCGGTCGCGCTCGCGCGCCGCGGCGACGCGATCGCGCAGCGGGCCGACGGCGAGGC